>NZ_JBMQUD010000115.1:0-3368 GCF_057359045.1 Adhaeribacter sp. | reverse complement strand
TTAGTTTATACATATTCATTTGCTTTAAATAAAGCTAATCGCAAACAACTAACTGCTCTTAAATAATGATTATTGTTGACAAATATTTACAGGAACGTGAAAAAGCAGGCAAGCCCATTCGGGTAGGTTTATGGGGCGCCGGCGAAATGGCCAAAGGACTGGTAAACCAGGTAATGCGCTATACCCCGGGTATGGAGATTGCCGTTATTGCCAACCGCACCTTAAGCAAAGCCCAGGAAGCTTACGAATATACCGGCCACACGGCGCAGGTTTGCGATAACCTGGCCGATTTACAGGCCGTTGTTTCGGCGGGCGGTTTGGCCGTAACTGAAAACGGCGAACTGCTGTGCGAACTCGAAGGGCTGGATTTATTGGTAGAGTGTACCGGCACCGTGCATTATGCGGCTAACCTGGTAATGAAAGCCATTGAAAATAAAAAGCATGTGCTGCTCTTTAACCCCGAGGTAGATGCTTTAGTTGGACCAATTTTGAAAGTATACGCCGATAAAGCTGGCGTAATGCTGAGCGGTGCCGACGGCGACCAACCCGGCGTAATCATGAATTTATTCCGGTTTGTTAAAGGCCTGGGCTTAACCCCGCTAATCTGCGGTAATATTAAAGGCTTGCAGGATTTTTACCGCAATCCAACCACCCAGGCGAGTTTTGCCGCCCGCTGGCAGCTAACTCCCGAAATGGTAACCCAATTTGCCGACGGTACTAAAATATCAATCGAACAGGCTTGCGTAGCTAATGCTACCGGTATGTGCGTAGCCAAACGTGGCATGATTGGCTTAAATTATAATGGTCACATCGACGATATGGTTACCATGTATGATGTAGAAGATTTAAAAAGCAAAGGCGGCGTGGTAGATTATGTGGTTGGTCCAAAACCCGGACCCGGCGTATTCGTGTTTGCCACCACCGACGACCCCAAAACAAAGCATTACCTGGAGTACGGTAAATTAGGAACTGGTCCGCTTTACAGCTTCTATACCCCGTATCACCTGATTTACTTCGAAATTCCGATTTCCATTGCCCGCATGGTGTTGTTCCAGGATATAATTATGGCCCCAATTGCCGGTCCGGTAGTAGAAGTGGTAACTTTTGCCAAAACCGATTTAAAAGCGGGTAAAGTACTGGATGGCTTGGGTGGATACGATACGTACGGTCAGTGCGAAAATGCCACTACGGCCCGCCAGGAAAATTTATTGCCGGTTGGTTTAGCCGAAGGGGCTACCCTGAAACGCGATTTATCGCGCGACGATGTAATTACCTTCGACGATATAGAATTGCCGGCCGATAACCTGGTGCAGCGTTTATACCGCGAGCAAACCCAATTGTTTTTTCCGGAATATCAAGCCAAAACCGTAGAGGCTTAAAATTTAACATAAACTTTATTTAGGGCCATGTTTTTCCTAAAAACTTAGCGGGTAATTGGTTGCGGTTTTAATGCTGCTATATCTTATCCGGTAATAATTTCTAAAACAGAACCCCATTCACAGAACAGCACATTAAAAATTAGCAAGTTAAAAATGATACAAACTACAAAAGCCGGAACCGATAACCGGATCCTGCAAGAAGACATGGTAGCTATCTACGAAAAGCTATCGGGGCCTGAAAAAGACAAACTGCGGAATTCTACTATTCTGTTAACCGGTTGCGGTGGCTTCCTGGGTTATTATTTCATGCACTTCTTTTCGCATTTTGCCGAAGAACTGCAGATTAAGCAAATTATCGCCCTCGAAAACTTCCTGACCGGCACCAAAGATTGGTTAGATAATCTCGTAGATAGCAACCCAGAGCTAATAAAGCTTTATGAATTTAACGTTATCACTGATTCTGTAGAGAACGTTCCGGGTGCCGCCGAAGCCGATATCGTGATTCACATGGCTTCTATTGCTTCGCCTACTTTCTACCGGATTTACCCCATCGAAACCGTAGATGCCAATATTACCGGCTTGCGTCGTTTGCTCGATTTTTACGCTGAAAAGCAATTAAGAGGATTTTTATTCTTCTCCAGCAGCGAAATTTACGGCGATCCATTCCCGGAATTTATCCCAACTAAAGAAGATTACCGCGGCAACGTGGCTTCTATTGGGCCACGTGCCTGCTACGACGAAGCCAAGCGTTTCGGCGAAACCCTTTGCTACTTGTTTGCGCAAAAATATAACATGCCCATTGGTATTGCCCGTCCCTTTAACAATTACGGCCCTGGCATGAACATCAACGACAAACGTTTGCCCGCTGACTTTGCCAAAGCTGTAATTGAAGGCCGCGACCTCGAAATATTATCGGACGGTACCCCAACCCGTACCTTCTGCTACATTTCCGATGCTATTAATGGTTATTTAAAAGTGCTGCTCCACGGCGAGTTTGATGTATTTAATATTGGCATGGACAACCCGGAGCTGTCGGTGCGGGAGTTTGCCGAAATATTTAACCGCAACGGAAAAGAAATATTCGATTACCAGGGTCAGATTTCTTTCAGCCAATCCGCTGATAAAGAATATTTAACCGATAACCCGAACCGTCGTTGCCCGGATATTACCAAAGCCCGAACCATATTAAATTATAGCCCAGCCGTGCTGGTAGAAGACGGCATCAAGCGTTACTTAGAGTTTTTGCACATTAACAACGGTAAATTAGTATGATCACAGTATTAGGATTAGGATTTGTTGGCTTAACCACCGCTTTAGGCTTCAGCAAAAAAGGCTTCAAGGTTTACGGCATTGATGTAAACCAGGAGCGGGTAAACAGCATTAAAAAATACGAAGTACCGTTTTACGAGCCGCACTTAGATGAGGTACTGCGCGACGAACTGGGTCAGAATTTTATCGTGGATGCCTCGTTAGCCGAAGCCGTGAACGACAGCAAAGCCGTTATTATTTGCGTAGGTACTCCGGGTAACCCCGATGGCAGCGCGAACTTAACTTACTTGTTAGATGCTGTAAAAAGCGTTTTTGAAGTAAGCCAAGGCGATTTTAAAGTAATTGTTACTAAATCTACGGTGCCGCCTTCTACGGTTTCTAAAAAAGTAAAACCTTACGTAGATGAGCTAAACAGCCAGTACAACAAACCAATCGGGTTAGCTTCTAACCCGGAGTTTTTGCGCGAAGGTTACGCCTGGGACGATTTTATGAACCCAGACCGCGTGGTTATTGGCGTAGAAGACGAGCGTTCGAAAGAAATTCTGAACCAGTTGTATTTGCCTTTCAACGCGCCGGTACATTACGTTACTTATAACTCCGCCGAGTTCATTAAATATTTATCTAATACGCTGCTTTCTACGCTCATCAGCTTCTCGAACGAGATGGCCATGATTGCCGAGCATATTGGGGATATTGATGTACCAAGTGCTTTTAAAATAT
>NZ_JBMQUD010000114.1:0-9736 GCF_057359045.1 Adhaeribacter sp. | reverse complement strand
GGTTAAAGAATCTTCGAGTTTAGAGGCTGGCTCAAACAAAACCTTTACTAACGTTGATTTGGGCTGGTACAGGCTTATGGTTAAGTCGTTGGGCACAATCTGCACGCTTTCGTGTTTGCCCGTTGTGTAGTTAAATCCCCGACCGGTGCATTTGCCGGTAGCATACCTGTATTGGATTTGCTGGCGGTCGAGGTAAGCCGTTAAGGCTTTGATTTTGGCTTCGTGACCCTGGGTTTTTAACACGTAGGTTTTGTAAGGCCCGGCCGGGTTTTGCTGATTGCGTTGGTAGTAGCGGCTAAATTCGTCCAGAACTTTCTCTTTGCGGTCGGCCAGGGCTTCTATAGTGGCCAAACTGGCGGTATGGTGGTGGGCAATGCGTTGGGACAAAGTTAAGGTATCGCCGTCGGCGCGGGCGTAAGCCAAACCAGCGCGGCCCGAGCCGCCTTGCTCGTAAGTCATGGCAATGGCCCCGTTAAAAGAGGGCCAGGTATCGCCATAACTCGGATAAAATAAATCGTAGGTTTCGCGGGTAAAATACAGCCAGTTTTGCCGGTCGAAATATTTGCGGTTGTTTTCGCCGATGATTCCCTGAAATTCGCGCTGCCACGGTGTTATATCTTCGTGAAAAGGTTTGGCCGCCGGCGAAAAATAATAAGAGGCTTCCCCGCTCATCTCATGAAAATCGGCGTGTAACTGCGGCATCCATTTGTTATATACCGCAATGCGCTGCTGCGATTCCTGCTGGGTTTGCCAGGCCCAGTCGCGGTTTAAATCAAATAAATAATGGTTGGGCCGCCCACCCGGCCAGGGCTCCTGGTGTTCGCGCGCCCAACGGTTGGCGTTAGGCGCGGCATTGGCTACCTGTCCGTACCACTGAACATAACGTTCGCGGCCATCCGGGTTTACACAAGGGTCAATTAAAATAACGGTTTTATCTAACCAGGCTTTTATTTGCTCATTTTTGGCGCTTACCAAATCGTACAAAACCTGCAGCACCGCTTCCGATGATACGGCTTCGTTGCCGTGCACATTGTAACTCAGCCACACCACCGCCGGCTGGTTGGCATCGGGTTGGCCCGCTAATAAACCGGTACGTTTTAAGTTACTCGTCCGGATTTCTTCTAAACGTTGCAGGTTACTCGGGGCTGAAACGGTAGCTAATAGTAAGGGCCGGCCTTCGTAAGTAGTACCGTAGGTTTGCAGGTTTATTTGGTTGGGGGACGCCTGTTTTAAATGCTCCAAGTACCGGATTATATCGCTGTGGCGGGTAAAGAGGCTACCTAATCTATAACCTAAAAACTCGTCGGGGCTTTGCGCAGTAGTTTGGGCATAAACGGCCCCGTTAAACAAAGTAAAAATTAATATAAATATTATTTTAACCTTCGCGTACATAAAAGGAATAAACAGATAAATAAATTTGCCCTTAATTATTTATTAAAGTTGGCGGATAAATTCAGGACTACCAAAGCCTGCTTAAAATTTAAACTATTTACAAATCCGTAGAAATAGGTGTACGGGTTTAAAACAATTTACTTTTAACTCAAAAACATGTCGGAAATAAAATTCGAAAACTTGTTGAAAATTGCTTTACCCGCCGAGCAGGAAGAATTATTAGGTAAAAGCGCCGCCATTATTTATAAAGAATTTGAACTGGCCGAAGCGCGTCATCGTGCCCACGGGGGGCAAACGCAAGCCGGCGACAACCTGCACTTTAAGTTCGAGAAAGTACGCATTGGGGTTGCCACTTCCCTGATGCAGGTATTTGCCGACATGGCCGACGATGACGATAGCCGGAAAGTACTGGCGGTATTAAAAGAGGCGGCCCAGGGCACCAGTGTGGCCCAGATTGACAATATTATTAATAAAAATATAAAAGCTTTCGATAACCTGTATAAAGACCTATTTATTAACGACGAAGGCGAAATGCTCCTCGATTTGTTTCAGCGCACGCTGCAGGCCGATTCTAAAGCCGAAATGGACCGGATAATACACGAAAGCTTAAAACTGATTCAGATGCTGCAGGAGCAGGATGATGAGGAAGCTTAGATTAGCACCGCTTGGCTCAAAACAATTAGATACTCGAAATATCGTCTTGTAAACGGCATTTTTTATTTATCCGTTAGATAATCCTGTTTCCCGGGCATTTAGGCACGGCCCAAATAAATTATTCCGGATAAATATTTTATTTAGACATTGAATGCGGGTAAATACTAGCCGCCCCGCAAATAGAAAATCCCGCTTTCCAGATTCCAGTATTATGCGTTTATGGAAATTACTTTAACTACTCCAGCACTTTTGTTTCCGGCAATTTCTTTGTTGCTTTTGGCTTATACCAACCGGTTTCTGGCTTTGGCTTCGCTGGTACGCAACTTAAAAGAGCAATATGTGCGCACCCACAACTCTGTTTTAATGGGCCAGATCCGCAACCTGCGGCACCGGCTAATTTTAATCCGGAATATGCAAACCCTGGGTATAACTAGCATGTTTATGTGCGTACTGTGCATGTTTGTACTTTTTGCCGGCGAAGAAAAGATAGGCAAATATTTGTTTGGGTTAAGCTTGCTGTTGCTCATGGGTTCTCTGGCTTTATCGATCCGGGAAATTCAGATTTCGGTAAATGCGCTAAAGATTGAGTTGAGCGATATGGAAGAACAGAAAAGCTTTAAACGTATGGCTTAACCATAAAGCTAGACTCTTTCTTCATTACGAAAATTTACTGCGCTAATTCAAGTAGCTTGGCTGGGCTATGTATAAAATATTGGTTTATCTAATTCTCCCCTGCAACTACTATATAATATAAATTCAGCTTCATTAATCCCCGTTTAAACCCTTTTTACGGACAAGAATATTTTTTTACATCTTTATACGAAATTATTCGTAATTAAATTTGTTAGTACGAAAACATTCGTATACATTTGGATATATAAATAAACTATCTGCCCATGGAAAACTTACCCCCTCTGAAACCCACAGAAGCCGAATTGGAAATATTACAGCTCCTTTGGCAACACGGCCCTTCTACGGTTCGGTTTGTAAACGACGAACTGAATAAAAACAAAGAAGTTGGTTACACCACCACCCTTAAAATTATGCAGCTCATGACCGAAAAAAATATGGTCCGGCGCGACGAAAGCAACCGGTCGCACGTGTACGAAGCTTTGCTTAAAGAAGAAGCTACCCAAAAACATTTGCTCGATCGGTTCCTGGACAGCACTTTCCGGGGCTCAGCAACCAAGTTAGTGATGCAAGCTTTAGGCAGCCATAAAACTACACCCGCCGAATTAGAAGAAATCAGAAAATTTTTAAATAAATTAGAAGGAGATTCCCAGCCATGAAAACTTTAAACCAGCTTATTCCGCAAGAACTGACCCAAGCCATTGGGTATACTATTTTGCACTCGCTTTGGCAAGGCTTACTATTGGCATTGGGTTTAACCCTGTTGCTGGTATTTATGCGTCGGCAAACAGCCATTACCCGGTACCGGGCGGCTTTAGGAGCCTTACTTTTACAACTGCTTTTCTCGGGGCTTACGTTTGGGTATTATTATAAATGGGCGTTAAATGCCAGCGAAGCCTTAAAAAATGCTAACCTAAAAGCCTCGTTTTTGCTGGAGCCCGGTTTGGCCCCAAATACCGGCTATTTTACCTGGACCCAGGTTACCCTTTATTTTCAGGAGCAATTGCCTTTAATTGTTACGGTTTGGCTACTGGGTTTAGGATTTATGTTGCTGCGCTTTTTAGGTGGCTTTGCTTATTTACAACGCATCCGGGTTTATAAAAACACCCCGCTCCCGGCTGCCTGGCAGCAAAAACTGCAAACCTTAAGCTATAAATTAAATCTAAATATGCCCATAAGCGGTGCCGAATCGGGTCTGGTTAAAACCCCGCTGGTTATTGGCTATTTTAAACCAATTATCTTATTGCCGCTAGGTACCTTAACCGATTTGCCCATAAACCAGATAGAAGCCATTCTGGCCCACGAACTGGCCCACATCCGGCGGCACGATTATCTGATTAACCTGCTGCAAACCTTAACCGAAGCCTTGTTTTTCTATCATCCGGCCATTTGGTGGATAAGCGATTTTGTACGGGTAGAGCGCGAAAACTGCTGCGATGACCAGGCCATAGCGCTTTGCGGCGATAAATTTGCCTATGCCCAGGCTTTAACCCGCCTCGCCGAAATAAAAGAACAGGTGCCGGGTTTAGCTTTAGGTTTGGCGGGGAAAGATGGTTCTTTGCTAGGCCGCATTAAACGCTTGTTTGTACAACCTGCCGTAAAACCTACACTTCGCGAAGGCTTTGTAGCGGGTGCCATTATGCTCTTTTGTTTTATGGCCATCTCGGCGGCCGCTTTAAGCAATTATACTTCCCTGAAATTTGAGGCGGTATCCGAACCCCAAAACAGTGCTGCCGAAAATATATCCTTTGCATCGTCGCCCCTCCCCGATACCCTTAAAATGGCTAAGGTGGTTATGCTACAGGATAAAAAAGGCAAATTGGTTGAAATGTGGATCAATGGCGTTAAAGTGCCCCAGGAAGGATTAGCGGCGTATACCAATTTTGTAATAAAAGAACCAAAGGCCACCCAAGTAGGTGATAAAACCCGGTTGACCGGTAAAATGGTATTACCCCCACCGCCTCCGCCGCCAGCAGCACCAGAAACACCGGCTACTCCGCCAGCCCCACCAGTTCCGCCAGTACAATTAGCCGAGAAAAACACCATTACCATTAAACCTTCGGCAAACAGACCAGAACCATTGTATATTATTGACGGTACGCCAGCTAATAAAGCCGCCATGAATAAATTAGCTCCCAATACGATTCAGGCAATAAGCGTTTTAAAGGGAGACAAAACTAGTCAGTACGGCGAAGCAGGTAAAAATGGGGTAATCCTTATCACCACGAAAGCCGGGGCAGAAGTTCAGGCTGAGCCAACGAAGAAAACACCGGCAGCCGTAGATGTCAAGAGTATTATCTCTATTAAAGCTTCGGAGAACACCCCGGACCCGTTGTATATTATTGATGGTACGCCAGCTGATAAAATGGCCATGAGCAAACTAGCTCCCAATACAATAGAATCCATGAACGTTTTAAAAGGAGCAAGTGCCAGCAAATACGGCGAAGGGGGTAAGAATGGCGTAATCCTTATCACCACGAAAGCTGGTACAGAAAGTCAGCCTATTCAGGCACAAAATCTAAATATTGATTTAGATGCTAAAGATAAAGCTGAACAGCCGGCTATGCCCCGCGACCACGAGCAAAAAACCAACTTGGTACTGAAGGAGTTAAAAGCCGATAATTTGTACAGCAACGATAAAGATTATACCCTTAAAATTACCAATTCGGCTATGTACATTAACAATGTAAAGCAGCCCGATGCACTTTTCCAGAAATACCGCAAATATTTGCCGTACCCCAACAAAAACGTTTCTTACCAGACTTTCGAAATTAAAGGCCGTTTTAGGGAACAATAGCATCTTTGGTGTATTAACATTAATTAAAAAGGCAGGGTAATTATCCTGCCTTTTATTTTGCCCGTATGGTTCACTTTTTAAAGATTTACCAGAAGTAGAACATAATGCGTATTTTTAAACCGGATTACTTAATCAGGAGCTAAAATTGGAAATATTAGATTTAAACCACGTAGCCTTACATGTACAGGATGTTGAAGTTAGCTGTCAGTTCTATGGCCAAATATTAAGCTTACCGCGTATTCCCCGCCCGGCTTTCACTTTTCCGGGGGCCTGGTTTGCCATTGGCCCGGTACAACAACTGCATTTAATCGGCGAACGCACCCAGCCGGTGGTATCGGAACCGCGCGGTAACCATTTTGCCATGCGGGTAGCTTCTATCCGGGCTGCCGAAGCTGATTTGCGCGAAAAGAATGTAAAATTTGCTGGCCCCAAGCAACGCCCCGATGGCATGTGGCAAATATTTATTCAGGACCCCGACGGCCACGTAGTAGAACTTACTGAGCTGCCCGACTAAGCCCCAATATTAAGCCTGCCGGCAATTAAAGCTTTAACTAAAAACAATCTGGCAGCCGGTTCTTACGTTTTAAATCTGCCCATTACGCCAATATTTGGCTCAACTAAAGAAAATAACCAAGTGGGTAACCGCGCCGGTTAGCCAACTGGCTTTAGACCAATATTACTTTAGCCGGGTTCTGCCATTTATTAAGTATTAAAACTTCAGTTTATTTAGTTTTGATTATCTTTACTAAACGGTTATCCGTTTAAGTTATATAATTTATAAGTTTTTGTATACAATGAGTATAGTTAAGCGATTGTCGTTTATTTTACTTGGGCTGGTAATTTTAACCCAGGCATTTGCAACCGACAAAGGATTAAAAGCTTTATCCAAAAAGGACTACAAACGGGCTTACGAAATTTTTACCGAGGCCCTGGCTAAGAATCCGGGCGATGTGGTGGCCTCTTACGGTTTAAGTAAACTCCTCACCATTAAAACTTTTCAGCAGTACGATATTGAGCGAGCTTATGTGCACCTGATTAATGCGAAGGAATCTTACAAATCGTTGGGCGAAAAAAACCTGAAAAAACTGCAGGATACCGAAGTGACTGAAGAAAATATGCTGGCTTTGCAACAGCACATCGATTCGGTAGCTTTTCAGAACGCGGTACTGGCCAACAGCACCGATGCGTTAGACCAATTTATTAAAACCCACAAAACCTCGCCCCAAATTGCCAGCGCCGAAACCCTGAAAAGTCAGTTGGAATATTTAACCGTGCAAAAGGTAAATACTTACGAAGCTTACGCCGAGTACATGCGCAAGTACCCCAAATCGAAGAAAATAGCCGAAGCCCGGAAAACCTACGATAAGTTATTATACAAAACCATTACGGCCGATGGCACTTTTCAGGCATTTAAAAACTTTGTAACCAATTACCCCGAAAGCCCTTACCTGGAAGAAGCCACAGAAAAAATGGAGCAACTGGAGTTTAAATCGTTACTCACCGAAAATTCTTTGGAAGGCTACGAAAAATTTGTGGAAAATAACCCCACCAGCAAATACCGCAAATGGGCCGAAGACAGTATTTACGCCCGTTTTACCTCTTTTCCGTCTATAGCCGATTACGAAAATTTTATTAATAAATATCCTAAGAACCGCAACATCCGCAACGCCTGGGAAAAATTATACCTGTTGTTTAACGACAGCGGCGCTCCCGATTCGTACGAAGCCTTTAAGGCCCGTTACCCCAACTATAACGAGGCTTACCAACTCGAAAACGATATTGAGCTGGCAAACTTTGGCGCCAAAATGATAAACATGAACTTTATTGGCTTTAAAGAAGAGCAAATAGATGCCTACGTTGCCCTGGCTGCCCCCACCGAACAAGCCATAACGGTTTTAAAATTACGCTTAAAACCCTGGCTGGCGGCACACCAGTACCAGAATTGTATAAATTATCTTACCAAATACCAATCTTATTTTGGGCACAAAGCTTACCGCTTATCGGCCTGGATTGAGACCCTGGCCAAAGCCCGCGAAACTTATGAGAAAGACAAAAAGGTAACGGCTTTTACCCTGAATTAATATTAACCTTACAGCCACCTGGTGCTTCTAAAATTCCGGGTTATGTTAAGCAGGATATACAGCCAGAGCAACTTTTGTAACGGAAAAAACTACTACTATTACCAAACAGTACTTACCTTTATTATTAGAATAAGTATTAAATTTTAAGTTAAGGCAAACCCGGCAGGTTTTAAAACTGCCGGGTTTTTCTATTATTTTGTGGTTCAACGGTATACAACCGATATAAGCAGGCTGGCTATTCGTTCAGCGCTACTGCTGTTCCCCGTATTCTGATTTTATTATCTTCTTTCTTCAGATTTTCTTCTGATTTCGTTAACAGCTTAATAACTTTTAGGTTAATACCGTCTTTTTGGTTTTCAACCTGGTCTACTATAATTCGCCAGAGGCGGTTTTCATCTACGAGATACTGGTCGTAGTCGGTGGTTACCAGCTCCCCATCTAGCATAAAGAGAGATGGCGACTGCTGTAAGTTTGTATACTTATGTTTTAATTGGGTTAATGAAATAGGTTTGATAACATGCGACGGCTTGGTTGTCAGATAAACTTGCCCATTACTTTGTAAACTGCCCTTAACTACATCAACTTTATCAATTACATTCGGGTCAATTGACAAGAAAAAGGTTTCGTTAACCAGTTTCCCGTTTACATAGTACGCTGGTCCTGGTTTATGAGGGCTTGTCTTTTTAACATAATAAACGCTTAAAGGCGTGTCAGGAGCATTTACGGCAACGCCTTGTTGAGGCTTACTTACTGGCGCGGTACCCGGCATTGTCTGGCCCAAAGCCTCAGTAGCGAATAATATAATGGCTAGCAGAAAAAGATTTTTCATAGTTTACTTATTTAAGTTTATCGTTTTTTAACTGGCTACATTGGTTTAGAGCTTTGCGTTCGGGCGCATTTCGTAGCACAAGACGGTTAATAAGCATTACTTTAAATAGAAAGCAAAGCGCTATGTTTGCACGTCAGCCTGCCCGACGTAAAACCCGTATTAGCAGTGCGTTGTTATTGCCTATCTACAGCGTAATTCAGTTCCGTTACCCCGCAGGTAAATGGTCGGGTATTCAGCAATTTTAGGTTTATTCGGTCTTTGATGTCTGTAAACAAGGGAATGCCTTGCCCCAGAATAATTGGATTAACGAATAGCCAGTAGCCATCGATTAAGTTTTGTTGAATTAGTAAATGGGTGGCGGTTGGGCTGCCAAAAAGCAATATTTCTTTACCGGGCTGTTGTTTTATTTCATTTATTTGGTCCGGAAGGTTATCGCTAATAATTGTTGTATTCGATAAGTCCGCATCTTTCATGGTTTTGGATAAAACAATTTTGTGAATATTGTTATACCACTTAGCATGTTCCATGTCGTGTTGGGTCGCGGTTGGCTTGTCTGCGGCGGTTGGCCAGTAACTTTCCATCATCTGGTAAGTTACCCGTCCGTATAGGGCAGTATCGCCTTCGCTTATCCGCTTGCCAACATAACTAAAAATTTCTTCATTAACTTTAATCCAGTCCATTTCTCCGCTCGGTCCGGCCACAAAACCGTCGAGGGATATGTGCATAAATGAAATTATCTTTCTCATTTTTTCATCATTAGATTATCGAAGTAAAATTGCTGGTTTAAATGTTCGAACGAAAGTGTAAATGCGACGTTTTACCGGGTCATTTGCGGCAAAAATTAATACGAATTACTCTGAAATAGGATAGTTGCGGTTCAATAACTGCTAATGTTAGAGTGTTTATGAAGTTGTGGCATTTGAAAAACGTCAGTTTCAATTAACCACAGAAGCAAAATAGCGGTTTAAAGTCGAATGCTTAACGTCCAGCCACAATTTTATAAACACAATGTTAGTAGCCGTGTTTCTTTCTTGCAATGGTTGATGCTAAGAACAAAGTGCTTGCTAACCCAAAAAGCATTGGTCCGAACTCCGTCAACTCAAATTGTCCTCTAATTTTAAATAGCGTCAATAAATACCAAATTTGCCATAGAACGATGAGAAACATAAAGGAGACGAATGAAAACTTTAAAGTATTAGACAGTGGTAGGCGCTCAATTAAATCTCTTTCAAATACCAGTCTTTGTCCAGCAATTAAAATAAAAACTACAGTAAGCAGAAATGGTCCAGCAAAATTTAAAAAGGTCAAACGAGGACCGCTCGGACTTTGATTGAAAAAAGAAAAAATAAACTG
>NZ_JBMQUD010000113.1:0-68289 GCF_057359045.1 Adhaeribacter sp. | reverse complement strand
GGCAGCGGTACCCAGCAATGCTGTAGCTTGTAAGGCCTGCCGACGGGTTAAATATTTATTTTTCATGTTCTAAACCGTATAAAAATGATAAGCTATTAATTTATTAGCTGTTAAAAGCACCCCATTGGTTATACCATAATGCACTAAACCGGCTAAGGCACTAATAAATATCCAGGTAATCATGCCCATTTTAAAACGATACATGGCTACAAAGGAGATAATAATCCAAGCCAGACTAAACCAATCAATTTTACTTATGGCCAAACCTTGTGGAAAAACCACGGCCTGGGCAAAATATACGGTTAGGTTAAGCACTACCCCAACTACAGCAGCCGTAACTATACTTAATATAGCTTTAATATTTTTATTGCTCTGGGTCTTTTCAATAATGGGGGCACCGGCCAGAATAAAAAGAAAACAAGGTAGAAAGGTGTAGTACGTAGTAGTTACCAGTCCTAAAGCACCCATTAATAAAGAACCCTGGTAATGATGGTAGCCGGCCATATAACCCACAAACGCCAGAACCATAATTAAAGGGCCGGGAGTGGTTTCGCCTAAAGCCAGGCCATCAATCATTTCCAGCTTAGTTAACCACTGAAAATCTTCTACGGCAACCTGGGCCACGTAAGGCAGTACGGCATAAGCTCCCCCAACTGTTACAAAAGCCGCTTTGGTAAAAAAGAAGGTTAATTTGTGCCAGAATTCTGTTGCCTGGCTACTGTTAAATAATAAGAAAGGAATTAACCACAACGCTCCAATCACGAACAATTGTTTAATTAACCGCACAGCGCTGAAACCGGTACCGGGTACCGGCGAATCTATATTCAAATAATATTGGTTTTCATTTTCCGCTACACTGGCCGTTGCTTTAGCTTCTTTAAATATGGCCGGGTAAAGCCGCTTTGCCAACCAGCCAATTACAATCGCACCCAGAATAATATAAGGAAAAGGAATATTTAAGAAAAATATACAAATAAAAGAAGCAATGGCCACCACCACATGAAAAGCACTGAGCAGGGACTTTTTACCAATTTTGATTAAAGCCAGGATAACTATTGCCACCACGGCAGGTTTTAAACCATAAAACAAGGCATATACCCAGGCTATTTTGCCGAAAGTAA
Source organism: Adhaeribacter sp. (assembly GCF_057359045.1). NCBI lineage: Bacteria > Pseudomonadati > Bacteroidota > Cytophagia > Cytophagales > Hymenobacteraceae > Adhaeribacter > Adhaeribacter sp. The sequence continues at coordinate 67,168 of NZ_JBMQUD010000113.1, read as the reverse complement.
CATAAATAGTACTCAGCCCCATCAAAATAAAGACCGAAGGCAGCACAAACAAAGAACCGGCCACGATGCCACCGATGGTACCGTGTAAAAGCCACCCAATGTAAATAGCTAATTGCTGGGCTTCGGGCCCTGGAAGCAACATACAATAATTTAAAGCGTGAAGAAATTTACGGTCCGAAATCCACTTTTTCTGGTCTACCAGAAACTCGTGCATAATCCCAATCTGGCCGGCCGGCCCGCCAAAGCTGATAAAGCCTAGCTTTAACCAAAACAGGAAAGCTTCTTTAAAACTGGGTTTGGCTACCGGATTCATGGCACTAGATACATCTGGTTCAGAAAAATCTCCAGCTAAGGTTGAAACATTGACTGACATAAGCAAAAGTTTTAATCCTTACAAGATTAGCAAATGCCAGCAGCTAAAAATAGAACAGAATTTACCTTTGGAATACTTTTTACTTTTTAAGTAAACTTTTTTTGTATTCCGAAGGGCTTTTACCCGTGTGTTTCTTAAATATCCGGGTAAAATGGCTTTGGTCGGAAAAGCCGGTGAGGTAAGCTATTTCGGATAAAGAATGCGCGGAGGACTGCAACAACTCGATTGCTTTTTCAATACGTTGTTTGCGGATATATTCGCCGAAAGATAGGTTATCGAAATATTTGGAAAACTCCCGGGATAAATAAGTAGGATTCACCTGTAATTCATCCGATACTTCTTTCAGGCTTAAGGTTAAATTGGTATCTATCTGGTCCTGGATGGTTTCTTTTAATTCTTTTACCCAACCTGGCACCTTCTGGTCGGCTTTCTTTTGTTTTAAGTAAGTATGAAATACCTGCAGTAATAAATGTTCTACCGGGGTTTGGGTATGCTTCTCGTTTTGTAAATGTTTGGCCCAGCTATATAAAGCATCGTACAAAAGCATGCCTCTTTCCAGGAGTTCATAATCGTTTTGGGTGTTAAAAGCCAGACCGGCAGAAATGGCCCACAATCCGGCAGCTTCCGGGGCAATCAGGTGGTTGTCGGTATCCGCCCCCCGTATAATGGGCGCTATTAAGTGCAGGGCAGGGTCCTGGAGGTGGTACTTTTCTAAAAAATAATCAAAGGTACAGCGATCTTGATAGTGGGTAAACTCCGTATCGGGTATATCAAACGGAATAGCGTCTAATTGCCGGGCTTTTGCCTTTACTTCCGGGAAGGGAACATAGATAATTTCTGCGTCAGCATCGATAAACCTTTTAATCAGCCAGGGGCAAGCCAGCCGGTCAATTTTAGGGCGTTCGCGGGTAATCCATTTCATTTCCGGAGATTTATAGCATAAGTTACTTTTAACCTTCCTAAATATGGGAACGATTAAGCAGGAATTTCTATATGCGAGTTATAACGGTTTAATTTAAAGCGATTTTTGATTACACGTAATCGGAATAATCAAAAACAAATATAGTTTAATTAAACCCCGGTTACCCAACCATAAGTGCCATCGGTTAGTTTTACCAAATGATACGTCTGGTAAACCGCAAATATAGCCAGGCTGCTATCTTTTTTTACCAGCGCAACCGGCGAAGCGGTCATATCGGGCATTTCCATTATTTCGGTGTCGGTCTTCATTTTTTCGGTGCGCAGGGGTTTGTTTAAATTCTCTAGGTTGGCTGCAGTTAAATAGCCCCAGCGGCCATCGGGTAGTTGTACCCGGTACCAGTTTTTAGAACCTCCCGAAACATGCAGGGCAATATTTTTATCTAAAGTGGCTACTATGGGCGCTTTAGCATCGGGCAAACCCCGGAGAGTAGTATTTTTTTTGGCGGTTCGTACCCACTGGCCCAACTTGTTTTCGGCAATTTGTACGGGAGTTGGTTCTTGCCGGCGGTCGTTAATAAAAGGAAAAGGATCTACGGCGCCCCGGCCAAACCGGTAAATGCCAAAATGCAGGTGTGGCACTGTGCCTTTTGCATTACCCGTGTTGCCAATTAAACCCAAGGTATCGCCGGGTTGTACTTGTTGCCCCGCTTGTACCAGTTGGCTATCGAGGTGGGCATAATATAAGTTCTGGCGGTTATTTAAATCGGATAGCCAGACTACTTTGCCGCCAATGGGCGTAACATCTACGCGGGTTACAATGCCTTTGGTGCTGGCAATGGCCGGTGTACCCCGCGGCGCAAAAATATCCACGCCTTCGTGCCGACGGGCTCCGGCATCGCGGTCGGCACCCCAGTAACTTTGGATGGCCCGCCCGTCTTTGCCGCGCACCGGAAACGATAAAGATGGCCGCGTAACAATGGTAATGGTATAACTACCGTTGTGTAATAATTCGGGCTGTACCCGCACGAGGTGCGTCTGGTTATCTTCTACCTGGTACTGCAGGCTTAGAGAGGTAGTGTCGGCTGCCGCTACGTGTTTGGTTTGCGGCGGTAAATCATTGGTTATCTCAAATAAGTCCAGAAATAATTTGATTTCCTGTTTCGTGCGGGTGGTTACTTTAATGTCAATGAGTTCGCCTTGGCGGGCCATAAAACTGTAACTATTGGCGGTGGGTTTATCGGCCCGGAAATAAGCAGTTTCCTGAAAAGGTAAGTTTACCCGGATAGAGTCGTGTAAGGCACGCTGACCGGCGGCTATCCAGGCTTGACCAATGGCCGTGCGGTGCAAATTGGCGGCGCGCAAACTTTGTTCATACGCCTCATAAGGGGTTCTTTTCTGGAAAATGGCTTTAACGCCTTGTTTACCCCCGCAACTACTGAGGTAAAACAAAACCAGAATAAACAGGGAAAAGGTTTTAAGCTTTAATATATTTATATTCATGAAAAACATACCGGGTCGTAATTTTCTTTACAACACATTTTTAAGCAAATAGTTAACCAAAAAGGTCTATTTTTCGCTTAAAGGTATTTATCTTGATAAATAGATTAAAGCTTTTATTGGTTAGCTGACTTTATCAGAACCTGGATTTATAGATTAATCTTTTCTTGCGTAATTTCTCCGTTCACCTTTCGCCAGATATTTAAAGGATTGGTATTTTGAAGGGCGGCTGGTAATAAAGTATCCGGAAAATCCTGGTAGCAGATGGGGCGAACGAAGCGTTGAATGGCCTGGGTCCCAACCGAGGTGCTCCGTACATTGGTAGTAGCCGGGTAGGGGCCGCCGTGTACCATAGCGTGCCCAACTTCTACGCCCGTGGGGTAACCATTTAATAGCAACCGGCCTACTTTCCGCTCTAAAATTTGAATGAGCTCAGTAAACTGGAGTAAATCTTCGGGCGTACCGAGGATGGTGGCCGTGAGATGCCCGTGCAGGTTACGCGCCAATTCCAGCAGCTCATGGGGGGTATCTGCGGTTATTAATACCGAACTAGGGCCAAAAACTTCTTCGGCTAGTTCCGGGTTCTGGGCCAGGGTAGCGGCATCAGTTTTAAATAAATAAGCTGCTCCGGCACAACTGGCAGTATCTGCAACGCCCTGAGCTACTAGTTCTATGTTGGGTTGGGTGCTAATTTTATGAATGCCTTGTTGGTAGGCGGCTTTAATGCCGGGGGTAAGCAAAGTGCCAGCCGGAACCGACTTTAATATTTCGCTGGCGGTTTGCACAAACGTATTGGCTACCTCCGAATTGAGCGTTACTACCAGCCCCGGGTTGGTACAAAATTGCCCCACACCTAAAGTAATGGAGTTTACCAGGCCCTGGGCTATGGCAGCGGTACGTTGCTGTAATGCGCCCGGTAAAATAAATACCGGATTGGTACTGCCCATTTCGGCGTATACCGGAATAGGTTCGGGCCGACGGACAGCGGCATCATAGATAGCTTTGCCACCCCGGAAAGAACCGGTAAAACCAATGGCTTTTATAAGCGGGTGCTGCACCAGGGTCAGGCCTACTTCTACCGATGGGCCATGCACTAAAGAGAAAACCCCAGCTGGCATACCGGTGACCTTTGCGGCTCTTAAAATAGCATCGGCTACTAACTGAGAAGTGGCTGGGTGGGCCGGGTGGGCTTTGGCCACCACTGGGCAACCCGCCGCCAAAGCCGAAGCCGTATCGCCGCCGGCCACCGAAAAGGCCAACGGGAAATTACTAGCGCCAAAAACCCCTACCGGCCCAATAGGTATTTGCAAACTACGGGTATCGGGTTTGGGTAATGGTTGGCGACTGGGTTGGGCAGTTTCTATAATAGCTTGTACCCAAGAGCCTTCGCGTAATAAACCGGCAAACAGCTTAAGCTGATTAACTGTACGGCCGCGTTCGCCGGTGAGCCGGGCAATAGGTAAACCGGTTTCTGCTGCGCAAGTATTTAACAGTTCAGCCCCAATGGCTTCAATCTCTTCCCCAATTCTTTCCAGGAACTGTGCTCGTTCTATACCGGTGGTTTGCCGGTATAGGTCAAAAGCGGCTTCGGCCTGTTCCACCGCGGCATTTATTTCATCAACACCAGATTCTTGAAACTCCGGCCCAAACGGTTGCCCGGTTTGTGGGTTAATGGCAGAATAGGTTTTTGGGTTACTGGTTGGGTTGAGCGCCATATCATCTTATTTATAAAACTCAGAAAAATAAACGGTAAATCTACTCTTGGTTAGTGTTAAACCAACTGCAAATTGTTCTCAGCTACATTAAATTGGATTAGATAATATTTGTAAAACTTAAGAATACATAAGCCTTACTTGAATTTAAGCAAAAGTTAGCTGACTTTATTTACCAGGGTACCAATGTTATCGATGGTAATCCGGATTTCGTCGCCGCTGTTTAAAGTAAAATCGTTGGGGGGAACAATGCCGGTACCAGTCATCAGGAAACATCCGAAGGGAAAGGTGCACTCCCGGTAAAGGTAGCTGACCAATTCGGTGTAAGAACGTTTAATCTGGTCAGTAGAAATGCTTTCTTTAAAAACTGCCGCATTGTTGCGTAATATTTCCAGCGTAATTGTGGCAGCGGGGGCAGTTTGGGTGGCCGGAACATAAATACCCGGACCAAGCGCGGCACTGCGGTCGTAGGTTTTGGCCTGGGGCAGGTACAAAGGATTTTCACCTTCTATGCTGCGCGAGCTCATGTCGTTTCCTACGGTATACCCGCTTATAACCCCTTTGGCATTAATAAATAAAGTAAGTTCCGGTTCGGGTACATTCCAGGTAGAGTCTTTGCGAATATTTACCAAATCGCCGGAACCCACCGTACGGCCCGCTGTGGCTTTAAAAAATAATTCCGGGCGCTCGGCATCGTAAACTTTATCGTAAAAATCGCCGCCGCCGCTGGCCTTAGATTCTTCTATGCGGGCATTCCGGCTGCGGTAATACGTTACGCCCGACGCCCATACTTCCTGCCGGTCTATAGGCGGGAGCAGTTCTTCCTGGATTAATTTTTCGCCGTTAGTTATGGGCCGGTTGCCGCTTATTTCGGATTCTAATACCCGGTATAACTGGTCTTGGTTTAGGAGCCGGTCCCAGTTTACTTCCATGGTTAAATAATATTTACCTTCGTGCTCCAGCAAAATGCCGCTTTTTAACCGGTATAATTTCATGAGTTATGGCTTGTTAAAATATTTAAAGCTTACGCAGAATATTATATATCCGGGCAATATTTAAATATTAAATACATTGGTTTTTTGTCTGATGGGAATATTCTCCCTTTTTTCGGGTGCGAATGAATCAATTTTTATTTTACAAAAAATATGAATTGATGTTTCTCGGGTTCTGGTTTGAGGCCAATATATTTAATTCTAAAGCCTGAAGTGAGCAAATTCTTCTTTTTAGCTAAACGAAGAAAAGCTACGATATAGAATTAACTTTGCCGGAAGACGAATATTTTACTACACACCTCAACTGCGGCCTTGATGTAAATATTAAGGCTTAAATATTCTTTACTGGTCGGCAGGGATTGCCCACGGCAACTACATTGTCCGGAATATTTTTGGTAACTACACTACCCGCGCCAATTACTACCTGGTGCCCAATGGTTACGCCCGGCATTATTACCGAACTACCCCCAATCCAGACGTTATCGCCAATGGTAATGGGGCGGCCAAATTCGCGTCCCGATATTCGGTCCTGGGCATTAAGGGGGTGGGTAGCGGTATAAATTTGCACATTGGGTGCCAGAAAAGCATTACGGCCAAAAGTAACCGGGCATACATCTAAAATTACACAATTAAAATTAGCATAAAAGTTTTCGCCAAACCGAATATTATAGCCGTAGTCGCAACGGAAAGAGGGTTCTATAAAACATTTTTCTTGGGAACGGAACAAGGTGGCCAATATTTGCTGCCGTTTGGTTTCTTCGGTTGGGTGGCTCTGGTTGTACTCGTGCAGCAAACTGCGCGCCCGCAACCGGTCTGCTACCAACTCCGGGTCCATGGGGTTATACATTTCGCCGGCCAACATTATCTCTTTTTCGGACATAAACTAAGCTATTAATATAAGTAAAAAAGCAGGGCCGGCAAATTTTGCCGGCCCTGCTTTTACGTATGTCTTTTATTAAATATTATTTTTCTTTAATTCTTTCACGGCGTGGTCTACGGCGCGGGCGGTTAAAGCCATATACGTTAAAGAGGGGTTTACGCAAGACGCCGATGTCATGCAAGCTCCGTCGGTTACAAAAACATTGGGTGCTTCGTGTACCTGGTTAAAGGCATTTAATACCGAGGTTTTGGGGTCGCGGCCCATGCGGGCAGTTCCCATTTCGTGAATGGCCAGACCCGGGTAAGAGCCCGCATCGTAAGTAGTTACATTCTTTAAACCAGCTGCTTCCAGCATTTCGGCGGCATCGTTGGCCATATCTTTCCGCATCTTCATCTCGTTTTCTTTAAACTCGGCGTCGAAGGTTAAGGTTGGCTGGCCCCATTTGTCTTTAACTTCTTTGTTAAGCGTAACCTGGTTTTCGTAATAAGGCAAACACTCGCCAAAGCCCCCAATTCCCATTTTCCAGTTGCCGGGTTTGGTCATGGCTTCTTTAAAATCAGCACCAAAGCCCATTTCGCCAACTGCGCGTTGCCAACCATCACGACTACCGCTGCCCTGGTAACCAAAGCCACGTAAATAGTCGCGTTTGTCGTTGCCAACGTTGCGGTAACGGGGTATGTAAATGCCGTTAGCGCGTCGGCCAAAATAATATTGATTTTCGAAGCCTTCGGCTATTCCGGAAGCACCGGTCCGGAAATGGTGGTCCATCAGGTTATGACCCAACTGGCCGCTACCATTACCAAATCCGTTCGGGAAACGGTTAGACGTAGAGTTCATCAATACAAAAGTAGAACCAAGGGCAGAGGCATTCAAGAATATTATTTTAGCGAAATATTCGGTCATTTGGCCGGTATTCGAATCAATAACACGTACCCCGGTTGCCTTGTTTTTTTTCTCGTCGTAAATAAGTGAGTTAACCACTGAGTCGGGACGCAGGGTTAAATTACCGGTTTTAACTGCCGCCGGCAGGGTAGAAGATTGGGTACTGAAATAAGCGCCATAAGGGCAGCCGCGGCTACACAGGTTGCGGTACTGGCAAGAAGCCCGGCCGTTGTGAGGTTTTGTTAAATTAGCTACCCGGCCCATGGTTAACTTACGGTTCGGGAATTTGCCTTCAATCCCTTTTTTAACCGCTTTCTCCACGCAATTCATTTCCATGGGTGGTAAAAACTGGCCGTCGGGTAACTGGTCCAAACCTTCGGCCTGGCCACTAATGCCTACAAATTTTTCGACGTAATCGTACCAGGGCGCAATATCTTTGTAACGAATGGGCCAGTCTACGGCAATTCCTTCTTTTAAATTGGCTTCGAAATCTAAATCGCTTAAACGGTAAGATTGCCGGCCCCACATAATGGATTTACCGCCCACAATATTGCCTCTAAACCAATCGAAGCGCTTTTTTTCGGAATAGGGAGAATCTTTATCGTTAATCCAGTAGCTTTCGTTGTGCTCGCTGTACGGGTAATCGCGGCTTACAAATGGGTGCGATTCGCGTTGCTTTTGGGTAATACGGCCGCGATATTTAAAATCCCAAGGATCTTTCATGGCCGTAGTATAGCCTTTAACGTGTTCTAATTGTTTTCCGCGCTCAAGCATTAATACTTTGAGGCCTTTTTCGGTTAATTCTTTTGCTGCCCAACCACCGCTAAGGCCGGAGCCTACCACAATGGCATCGTACGTATTCTGGGCTTGTGCTTTTATATTCAGGTTCATGAAGGAATATAATATTTAATACTTTATAAAAGGCAGGTATTTAGGCTAATATAAAGAGATTTAAGATAAGCCTTTATTTAAATTCCTGCGCCGCCGGATGGCAAAACCAAACCCGACCTTGGTAATAGCAGGCCTGACTATATTAAGTGGCCCAGGTTTTCTGTCCGGGTTTAAGGGGTTCGCAAGGACGGTAGGCACCCGGTACAGCTATGTAATTTAAAGCTTTTGTGGCACCAATTTCCGAAGTAAAATAACCCACCACGGTCATTTCTTTTATCATAGAGAAAAACGGTGCCGGAGCCGATTTGTCTTTTTGTTTTAAGGTCTTGGCATCTGCTTCCGCTTTTTTAAGTAAATCGGTTTGCTGGGCTTTGGTGGCAGCCAAAAAACCTTTGCCGTAAGCGGCCTTGGCATCAGCGTCTATTTTATCTAAGCCAGTAAAAAACCGTTTCTGATCTTTTTCCGGGTAGCAATCGGTAATTAAGACCTGAATAAATTCCGGTACTTTGGCGGCTTTGGCTCCGGGCGTACTGGTTGTCGGAATAATTAATTCAGCAATTTCGGCAATTATTTTTTGCTGATTTTCGGTGGCTAGCGGCGAGGCATAACCATCCAGCATTTCCGGTAACGGATTACCTTCTGCGTGTACCAAGCCTGAAAGGAGTGGGGCCGAAAGGGTTACGCCCATAAGGGTAGCAACTTTAAATATGGCTTCTCTGCGATCCATTAGATAAATATAGTCGGTTTACTAAGAGGTGGATTATTTTTAAGGAACAATATAAGATTATAATTTTTAAAATAACAATAATAGCCCCGTTTATTCCTGAATATTGATAAAAATTTTAAGAAATAACCTTTTTTTATAATCCCTTAAATCTATCGAATAATTGAACCATACGCATGTTCCTGGCTTATTAAGTTTAAGCTGGCGATAATTTAAAAATGAAGAAAGATAAAGTTTTAAACAATCAGAAGTGGCTGCCGGCTGCCCGAAATGCACAAAAAAAGCGGCATAAAAGTATGCCGCTCCTGGTAATTTTAAATAAATATTTGGTAATTATATAGTTAAATATTTCGGTTATAAAAATGCTTGTTGTAGCCAGATTACTGACCCGAAGCTGGGGGAATGGTTTGTTTTTCTTCCCGGCTTTTTTGCCGCTCGTCTTGCTTGGCTTCGCGTTTGGCTTTTCTTTTAAAATAGCCTTTGAGTAAAAAATTAGTTTTTAAAGCTTCTAAATCTTCATTCAGGTTACCCGAGCTTTTCTCCAGCAAGGACATGGTATTCTGGAGCTGGGTGGCAAATTTAGGGTCGTTTAATAATACGCCAACGGCATTATTGGTATTATCTAATTTGCGGGTGGTGTTATTTAGGTTTTGAGTCATTTCGGCAGCCGCTACCGAGGTTTTTTCCAGTTGGGCCATAGAAGAACGCAATTGGGCAAAAACGGCAGTATCGGTTAAAAGCTGGTTAGCCAGGCCCTCCTGGTTGTTTAATTTAGACGTAAACTGGGCCAGGGCGCGGGTGGCTTGCACCGTTGTTGCCGATGCCTGCTGTAAACTACGTACAATAGACCGGAAATTATCGGCCATGGTAGAATCGGTCATGACGGCACCCAAAGTGCCTTGGCCTTGCACTAACCGGTGGCTCATGGTTTTAAAATCCTGGGTTATGCTCAACAGGTTTTTATTGTTTTCCTGCAGGGTTTCCATCATTACATCGGTATCCAGGGCTTCTTCCGAGGCCAGTAAATCGTTGTTTTCTACAGTGGCGGCCTGGCGGCTACCACCATATATTTCAATTATTTTATTCCCGATTAAGCTTTCGGAACCCAGGCGGGCTTTGGCATCCTTGCGAATATATCGCTGCGATTCTTCTTCAATATTCATGGTAATTTGCACCTGCGATTCGCCGTAGAATTTAATATCTTTTACGGTGCCAATTTTAACCCCCGAAAACCAGACGTTATTGCCGGTTTTTAAACCAGCTACATCGTTAAACACGGCTTTTACCTTAATGCTTTTTACAAATCTTTTTTGCTGACCGCCTAGGGTAAAAATGCCCAAAATTAAAATTGCCAGGCCCAGTAAAATAAAGATGCCTACTATAACTATACGTCTACTTTCTGCTGCTTTCATTTAGTCTATAAAATTGTAATCGTAAAAAGATTTAACCCGCGCATCGTCTGTGGCAAATACTTCTTCAAAAGAGCCTTGTCTTTGAAACTGGCCATCCAGGAGCATTACAATGCGGTCGCCGGTGGCCCGGGCACAGGTCAGGTCGTGGGTAATAATTATAGAAGAAGTATTAAATCTTTTTTGTACCTGGTTTATCAGGTTATTAATTTCTTCGCTGGTAATCGGGTCGAGGCCGGCTGTTGGCTCATCGTACAACATGATTTCGGGTCTGAGGATAAGGGTACGGGCAATGCCAATCCGCTTGCGCTGCCCACCCGATAACTCCGAGGGCATTTGATTTATGGTTTGCGCTAAGCCTACCGCCTCTAATACGGTTTCAATCAGATTATCTATTTCGGTTTGGCTTAGCTCGCGCGAATGCCGGAGCAACGGAAATTCCAGGTTTTCCCGCACGGTCATACTGTCGTAAAGGGCGCTGTTCTGGAAAGAAAAACCAATTTTAAGCCGCAGCTGATCCAGTTGTTTGGGACTTAACGTATTTAAATCGTTGCCCAACACATTTATGTATCCTTTATCGGCTTTTAATAAACCCGAAATAATTTTAATAAGCACCGATTTACCGGTACCCGAGCGGCCCAGTACCACCAGGTTTTCGCCCTGGTATAGGTCCAGGTCTACGCCCCGCAGCACTTTGTAGTCTTCAAAGGCTTTTTTTAGTCCCTGAATGGTAATTACTTTATTGTTGTAGTTGATGTTAGGATTTACTTTTTTCATTACCTGTTTAATTACATAGCCCGGAATGCATTAATTACCTGCAGGGCCAGCAACTCCTCGATAAATATGAGAAACATGGCCGTTACCACCGAGGAGTTGGCCGCTTTGCCCACGCCTTCGGTACCTTTTGATGAATGATAACCTTTGTAACAACCTACCATACCAATGGTAAAACCAAACAAAAACGATTTTATTAAAGATGAGAATACGTCCAGGAAGGTAATGGCATCGAATACATCTACAATAAAGGTGGCAAAACTGGTTTGCTCGTGCTGGTGCACATTTACATAAGCGCCCATTAAAGCCACAAAGATAGTGTACATCATTAAAACCGGAACCATAAATGTAGTGGCCAGTACCCGCGAGACCACTAAAAATTTATAAGGGTTGGTGGCCGATACTTCCATGGCATCTATTTGTTCGGTTACTTTCATGGAGCCCAATTCGGCGCCAATGCTGGAACCTACCCGGCCGGCGGCAATAATGGCTGTTACCAAAGGGGCCAAAGCTCTTACAATGGCAATGGCAATTAAGGCTGGTAACCACGACGAAGCCCCAAATTCAGCGAGGGAAGGCCGCGACTGGTTCGTAAATACAATACCAATAATAAAACCGGTAAGTGAGATAAGAGGCAACGACCGCACCCCCACTTCATAAAATTGCTTAATTATTTCTTTAAACTCGTACGGCGGCAGAAATACTTCTTTAAAAAACCGCATTATAAAAACATGAATGTCGTAGAGGTTAATAAATATCCGGTCTAGTTTTCTGGAAAGAAAATATTTGCGTTTAACCGGTTTATTTAATGGTTCGTTGTCGTTCATTCGGTTTTGATGTTCCTGATAGTTGGTGATTTTTCAGGCTGTGTTGCTCTAAAAAGAATTTTACTTTTCTGTTACTGGTATTCCAGCCTATTCTGGCGTTTTCCGGAAAAGGAATTGCAAAGGTTTAAAAGTACTCAGATAAATGGGAACCAAAGCTAAGTCCTAAATTATTACTTTTGCAAATTGGGCCGCTAAAATCTGGTAATGTTACAAACCTATACTACTTCCGGTAAAAATCAGTTTAACCTTTAACGAAATATTTAAAATATTGGCGAAAGCTATCTGAAAAACATTACCCATGTTTTCTGACCCCAAAGGTATAAAAAAAGAAGCGGCTGTTCCATATCTGAAACAGCCGCTTCTTTTTAATATTTAAAGGCTAATAATTAAACCGCAAAGTGGTTAATTATTCTTCTTCACGTTTTTCGTAACGTTTACGGTCGTTCTCATCAAGGTAGATTTTGCGCATCCGGATGCTCTTAGGCGTAACTTCCAGTAATTCATCTTTTTGGATGTATTCCATGGCTTCTTCTAACGAAAACTGCTTTTTAGGGACAATTTTTACGTTGTTATCAGAACCAGAAGCCCGCATGTTGGTTAACTGCTTGCCTTTCTGGATGTTTACGGTAATATCGTTGCCGCGGCTGTGCTCGCCAATTACCATACCAGCGTACACTTCTTCACCCGGATCTACGAAAAACACCCCACGATCCTGCAGTTTATCAATAGAATAAGCGGTGCCCGGACCCGTTTCTAACGAAATAAGTGAACCATTAATCCGGCCCGGAATCGGACCTTTGTGTGGCTCGTAGCTTATAAACCGGTGGTTCATGATGGCCTCGCCAGCTGTAGCGGTTAAAACGTTGTTACGCAAACCAATTAGGCCCCGTGCCGGAATGTTAAACTCTATGTGTTGCAAATCGCCTTTAGGTTCCATAATGGTTAACTCGCCTTTGCGGGCAGTTACCAGTTCTATTACCTTACCGGCACTTTCTTCGGGCACATCAACCACCAAATGCTCAATGGGCTCGTGGCGCTGGCCATCAATATCTTTAAATATTACTTGCGGCTGACCAACTTGTAATTCATAGCCTTCGCGGCGCATGGTTTCAATTAGTACTGATAAGTGTAGAATGCCCCGGCCATATACCAAAAAGGTATCTTCTTTGTCGGTTTCTTCTACGCGTAGAGCCAGGTTTTTCTCAATTTCTTTGTACAGACGGTCGCGTAAGTGGCGTGAGGTTACAAATTTACCTTCGCGGCCGTAAAACGGCGAGTTGTTGATGGTAAACATCATGTTCATGGTTGGCTCGTCTATAGAAATACGGGCCAAAGCTTCGGGCATTTCGGCATCGGCAATGGTATCGCCAATATCAAAGCCTTCTATACCGGTAAGGGCACAAATTTCGCCAGACGATACGCTGGGAACTCTGCTTTTTCCTAAACCTTCGAATACCTGAATTTCTTTAATGCGCATTTTTTTAATAGTACCGTCGCGCTTACAAAGGCTAATTAGTTCACCTTCGGTTAAAGTACCACGGTGTACCCGGCCAATGGCAATCCGGCCCACAAAAGAAGAGTAATCAAGGGAGGTAATTTGCATTTGCGGCGTACCTTCTAAAACCGGAGCGGCCGGAATTACTTCTACAATGGCATCCAGCAAAGGAGTAATATCTTCGGTTTTTTGTTTCCAGTCGGTGCTCATCCAGCCTTGCTTGCTGGAACCGTACAAGGTTACAAAGTCTAACTGGTCTTCGGTAGCGCCCAGGTTAAACATTAAATCAAATACTTGTTCGTGTACTTCGTCGGGGCGGCAGTTTTCTTTATCAACTTTGTTTATAACCACAATTGGTTTTAAACCCAGAGAGATGGCTTTGCTTAGTACAAAACGGGTTTGGGGCATAGCGCCTTCAAAAGCATCAACCAACAATAAAACACCGTCGGCCATTTTTAATACCCGTTCTACTTCTCCGCCAAAGTCGGCGTGGCCCGGAGTATCAATAATATTAATTTTTACATCTTTATAACGAACCGAAACATTTTTGGAAACAATGGTAATACCTCGTTCCCGCTCCAGGTCGTTGTTATCCAGGATGAGGTCGTCAAAGTGCTGGTGCTCGGCAAAAATTTTAGAAGCGTGTATAATTTTATCTACCAAGGTAGTTTTACCGTGGTCGACGTGAGCGATAATCGCAATGTTTCGAATATTCTGATTCATTTATTATTTTATTTCAGGCCGCAAAGGTACAAAATGTTACGCAGAATAAGAACACTTGCTAACTGTTTGGCTTATAGTTTATATTAAGGATTTTAGGGCTTAAAAAGTTTCGGGGACATAAATTCTTTTAAAAGGCCTTAAAAAACTGCTTTGGGTTATTTTAGCGTAAGTTAAATGGGGTAAGCAAATTTAAGGTAATAAGTCAGTTTTAAGGAGGTTTAAGGCTGTTTCTTGTATTTATTATAGCGTAATGAATCACAAACGCATCTTTCAAAAATATTTATGAATCGTACTAACCAGAATTACCCCTGCCTAAAAAATTTAAATACATTTTTTTTAAACCTTAATCAATTACTACAATGAAAACACTATTTAATGTTCTGTTGGCGTGTATAATGGCCTTAACCGCTTGTGCCCAGCAGAAAAAAAATAAAGAAGGAACTGCGGCAACGGGTCAGGCGCCATTGCCTAACCAGGCGGTAAATAAACTTAATGCTAACCAGGCGGGCTTTACGGTAAATAAAACTGATGCCGAATGGCGTCAGCAGCTTACCCCCGAACAGTACTATGTTACCCGCCAAAAAGGCACTGAGCCGCCTTTTAAAAATAAGTACAACAGCAACAAAGCCAAGGGTATTTACAAATGCATTGGTTGCAGCCAAGAATTATTTAGTTCGGTTACCAAATTCGATTCGGGTACCGGCTGGCCCAGTTTTTATAAACCCCTGAACAGCCAGGCTGTAAAAGAAGTACAAGACCTAAGCGATGGCATGGTACGTACCGAAGTTGTATGCGGCCGCTGTGGTAATCACTTGGGCCATGTGTTCGATGATGGGCCAAAACCCACCGGACTACGGTACTGCCTAAATTCGGTTGCACTTAACTTCGAAAAGAAATAATACAATTTTTAAATCTTTTGCCGGCAAACCACCGTACTAGGGAAGGAAATGAATAAACAAAGCGAAAATATGGATCTGAGTTCAACGAGCAATGTTATACAAAACACCGCTCAACTGATTATGGACGCTTTCCGGCAGTTTAATGTACAGGCCGACGAGGTTTTATCCTATGACCAGTTGTACAGTTACCTGGATGAGCACAGCGAGCACCAGCATTATAAAGATGCCATGGTAGAAGCCGAGTATCATTTAAGTAAAGAAGCTTACGCCACACCAGACCCCAGCGGATTAAGACTAAGCCAGGTGGGCTATAAAGCTTTGCAAAACCATGAACCAGCATAAAAAATTGTAAAATATTTTTATATAAATGGTAAACTCATTAGAAAGCACAAGAGCGAAGGAAAAAGATGGTAGGAAAACGAAAGCAGGCCTGGACGATAATGGCAGGAGTTGGTATGTTGCTGATGGCCTGTACTTCGGCGAGGGAAACTAATGAGTACAATGCGGCGGTCCCCGGCACCATAAAAAGTGATGCGGACCGTCGCGCCATTTATAATAATGCGGCGAGTACAAATCCTATTTCCCGGCCACCAAATTTAAACGACCGCGCCAGCGAAATTAACCGCCGTAAAAATATTGAAGACCGCCACGAAAACGACCCGAATAACAAACCACCGGAGGTCAGAACCATGCAGTTAAACCGTACCTTACCCGATACGACTCAATAATATATTTTAGGATTTTACCCGAAAATATCATTTCTCATTCCGCATACGTATTCTTTTACTTTTAATACCTGTGAATTTATTTGCCAGGTAAATTTGCGAGCCACTTTTTCCTTTTCTATAATATCTATAAGTAAAGAGTAGCCTACCCATCGGCAGGCTACTAAACCAAAATCTAAATTCTTTTTCTTTAAAGCAATTAGGTATTAAATATCGGTTGTTGCAATTTCTTCAGTAGTTGTTTCAGCAGGAGTAGCAACTGGTGTTTTGTGGGCCCGCGCCGCCGGTTTTGGTTTGCTTGTATTGGTGTTTTCCGGTGTTGTTGTCTTTTTCTTCGTCGATTTTAGAACCGGTATCGGGTTTTCTGTTTCGGTAAATTCTGTCGTATTTTCTTTTGCTAAGTCTGTGGCCGGTTCCTCGGCTTTATCAGATCCTTTTTTGCTTTTCTTCTTTTTATCTTTTTTACTAGTGTCTCCGGTTGGTTCATTTTCTTCCGAATCGCCGATGGGTATTAGGTTCTCAAATTGAGCTTTGGCCGATTGTAGCACATCCTGCAGCACAAATTCCTGGCCATCGGCTATTTTTTGCTTGGCTTCTCTAAGCACCTTTTTTATGGTTTTTTGGGTATCTTTCTGAATCTCCCGCACCATTTCTTTAAGTTTTTTATTAAACTCCCGTTGCAGTTGCTTGGTAGCTAATTTTAAAGAAACATCTTTAGTCGATTTTTTTTTCGACGAGGCTTTTTTACCTTTTTTGTCTTTGGTATCTTTTTTCTTCTCCGTATTTTTCATAATCAGTCGGGGTTTAAATGAGCGATATTACCTGTACGCTTTATTAAAATGCAACGTAAATAAATGGTATTAAGGTTATTTAAACTTATTAATTTATTCTTTATACCGGGTTAATATAGTAAAAGCTGGTTTTAGAATCTTTAAATTTTACTGCGACCAATTGCGTATATTTGCGACCTTAAATTTGCATGATGACAGAAGCATATAAACGTTATACCATTACGGCGGCTTTGCCGTATGCCAATGGTCCGGTACATATTGGGCACCTGGCAGGAGTATATTTACCAGCCGATATTTACGTACGATATTTGCGTTTGCAAGGCCGCGATGTAAAATTTATTTGCGGTTCCGATGAGCACGGCGTACCCATTACCATCCGGGCTCAGAAAGAAGGCAGCACCCCACAGCAGGTAGTTGATAAATACCACCAGATAATAAAAGAATCGTTCCGGGAGTTTAATATTTCGTTCGATATTTATTCCCGCACCTCAAATAAAACCCACGCCGAAACCGCTTCAGGCTTTTTTACCAATCTTTACGAAAAAGGCATTTTTGAAGAGAAAACCTCGCAGCAATATTACGACGAGAAAAACCAGCAGTTTCTGGCCGACCGCTACATTGTGGGTACCTGCCCCCGGTGCGGCAACGAAAATGCTTACGGCGACCAATGTGAAAACTGCGGAACCAGCCTGAACGCTACGGATCTGATTAATCCCAAGAGCATGCTCAGCGGCGAAAAGCCCGTGATGAAAGAAACCAAGCACTGGTACTTGCCGCTGGATAAATACGAAAACTGGCTACGCGAATGGATTATAGAAGGCCACCAGGAATGGAAAGCCAACGTATACGGCCAGTGTAAATCCTGGATAGATGGTGGTTTACAACCCCGCGCCGTAACCCGCGATTTAGATTGGGGGGTGCCCGTGCCTTTAGACGAGGCCAAAGGCAAAGTGCTGTACGTTTGGTTCGATGCCCCCATTGGCTATATATCGGCTACCAAAGATTTAACCCCCGATTGGCAAACGTACTGGCAAGACAAAGAAACCAAACTGGTACATTTTATCGGCAAGGATAATATTGTTTTCCATTGCATTATTTTCCCGGTAATGCTAAAAGCCCACGGCGATTATATTTTACCCGATAACGTACCGGCCAATGAGTTCTTAAACCTGGAAGGTGATAAAATATCTACCTCGCGCAACTGGGCCGTTTGGCTGCACGAATATTTAGCTGATTTTCCGGGTAAAGCCGATGTGCTACGCTACGTATTGTGCGCCAACGCGCCGGAAACCAAAGACAATGATTTTACCTGGAAAGATTACCAGGCCCGCAACAACAACGAGTTACTGGCTGTTTTCGGTAACTTTATAAACCGGGCGGTGGTGCTTACCCATAAATATTTTGATGGGAAAATACCGGCCAAAACCGAGTTGCAAACCGTTGACGTAATGGTACTGGACGAATTAAAAACGTACCCCGGCATTATTGGCGATTTAATTGAACGTTACCGTTTTCGGGAAGCCTTAAGTGAACTCATGAACCTGGCCCGCCTGGGCAATAAATACCTGGCTGATACCGAACCCTGGAAAATAATTAAAACCGACGAAGACAGGGTAAAAACCATTTTAAATATTGCCCTGCAAATTGCCGCCAGTTTAAGTATTTTGTCGGAGCCTTTTTTACCCGAAACCGCCGAAAAGCTAAAGCGCATGTTGCAGATACAGCCTGATAATTGGGCTGGAGCCGGCGCGCCGGATTACCTGATACCGGACCACCAGTTGGGCGAAGCCGCTTTGCTGTTCCAGAAGGTTGAAGACGAAACCGTACAAGCGCAGGTACAAAAGTTACTTGATACCAAAAAAGCAAATCAGATGGCCAATGCGGCGGTAACGCCGGCCAAAGAAAATATTACCTTCGATGAGTTTTCCCGCATGGATATTCGGGTAGGTACTATTCTGGAAGCTGAGAAAGTAGCTAAAACCAAAAAACTGCTTAAACTGAAAATAGATACCGGCCTGGACCAGCGCACCATTGTAAGCGGTATTGCCGAATATTTTCAGCCGCAGGATATTATCGGGCAGCAGGTATCAGTGCTGGTAAACCTGGCACCCCGCGAAATAAAAGGCATTCAGAGCCAGGGTATGATTTTGATGGCCGAAAATGCCGATGGTAGCCTGGCTTTTGTGCAACCCGGCCAGCCTGTTAAAAACGGCAGCGGTATTTCTTAATACAACTTTCTGTGTGCAAAAAAAGCTGCTACGGGCGCATTGCCCATAGCAGCTTTTTTTTCACTTTATTAAATCAAATCTAACGGTAATAATTTAGAGGAGGATTAAATAATTAAAAGTTAATTTAAGTTGCTACCGGCCTTGATTTTAGCTGGGGAATAATTAAAATAAAACCAATGGCTGTAAAAACCGAAAAAATGCCCAATATCCACCACAAGGTATTAAAACCATAATTTGAAATAATGGTGGTACCCAGGTAAGGGCCAAAAATATGCGCGGCAGAGTAGGAGAGTGAGTATAAACCCATGTAAGCTCCCCGGTTATGTTCGGCAGACCGGTTTACGGTTATGGTTGCCATAAAGGGCATGGCTAAAATTTCGGCCAGGCTTAAAAATAACATAGCTACCATTAAAATCCCGTAACCAAAAGCCAGATTTAGTAAAACAAAAGAAAATCCGTTTAGCAATACCCCGCCTGCAATTAATCGGGTATAAGAAATGCGTTGGCCCACCAGGTAAACAAATAACATCTCGCACAGAAAAACAATAAATCCATTCAGGGCTAGTAACAACCCAATACTTGCTTCCGGTAAATGGTAAACCTGCCGGTAATACAAAGGCAACGTGGAGAGAAACTGGAAAAACACCACGGCAAAACAACTACACAAAAAAGCAAATACCAGGAAAGGCCAGTCGTGGTACGCCGATACAACAGGTTGCTTCGGGGCTATTACAAGTTTGGTCTGAGGCGTATTTCCTTTGCGAGCCCTAAAATAAAAATAGAAAAAAGCCCCGGCTAAAAGGCAGGTAAACCCATCGGCCATAAACAGCCACCGGTAAGAAAGCGAAGCCAGCAAACCACCCAAAGCCGGACCAATAGAAAACCCCAGGTTTAAAGCCATTCGGTTCAGCGAAAAAGCCCGGGTTAAATTTTCGGGGTTGGCGTAAAAAGCCACCGAAGAAGAGTTGGCCGGGCGCAGGCATTCGGTTACCAGGCTTATAGTAAATAAGCAGCTCGTAAATAGCAAAAAAGTTTTAAGCTGGAGTAAAACAAAAAACAAACTGCCGCCAATAATTAAGCTGTAAAACTGTACCCGGAAATGACCTATACGATCGGTGAGCCAGCCGCCTAAAAAAGAGCCACACATAGACCCCAGACCAAAAGCACTTAGCGCCAAACCAACTTGTTTTAAGCTAAACCCTAAGGACTCGGTTAAGTAAACGCTCATAAAAGGTACCACCATGGCGCCGCTCCGGTTAATAAACATAACCAAAGCCAGCATCCAGGCAGCTTGCGAAAGACCGCCGTAGGCATTCCGGTAAAGGGCAATTATACGGTTCATGGGGCAGTTACACCGCTAAAATAAACAGATGCGCAAAGTTAAAGTAATAACTTTTACCCAGGTTAGTTTTAAGCAAAGAGGCTGGTCAGAATTTTAATTGAAAGGAAACTGCGGCTTAGCTGATCTTGATAGTTTAGTTGTGGAGGTGCTGCCTGGCATTTGGCCAGTATAATTGTTTTAATTCCTGTAAATATTGAATAAAATTTGCCATCAAACGACTCCTTTAGGTACTTAAGGTTATTCAGAAAGTTTTACTAAGTAACTATTGCCTGCTTAACTAAAATTAGGATATTACCGAAGTAGAATTAATACCTGTTTAACACGTAAAATATAAAATCTAGCGCTTACAGTAAACAGCACTTTGTTAATGTAAAGCAAACTAAATGGGTTGTTAAGCCTTGGTTAGCCATAGCTTAACCATTTTGTTCCTACTATTGCGGTAGAGCCGTTTTACCCCTACCGTGAAGTAATGCCTGAGAAGTACGACCTTTTAAAAGACTTTTTGCAAACTAGTAAAACCTAACCGCCACTTATGAAAAAAAATATTATTTCTTTAGCCTTTCTCTTTTTTGTAGTTGCAATATCTGGTTTTGCTCAAACAAATCCGGTTATCAATATTTTTCCTCAGGGAACTATATTGCACAGCAACGTGGCTTACAACAACGATAATCTTCAAAAACACTTATTAGATATTTATTTACCAGCTAAAGCCAAGGGTAATTTGCCTTTGGTAATTCTTATACATGGTGGTGGTTGGTTAAGTAATGATAAATACGCCGATATAGGTTACATGAAAAAAACAGTGGCCGACATGGTGAGCCGCGGATTTGCCATAGCTTCAATAGATTATCGGTTTAGCACCCAGGCCAAATTTCCGGCCCAAATACAAGACTGCAATCGGGCCGTTTCTTTTCTGTATGAGAACGCTGATAAATATGGTTTCGATAAAAAGCGCTTTGCTGTTATGGGCTTTTCGGCCGGGGGGCATTTGGCCGCTCTACTGGGCCTGGCTAAAAATAATAACGTAAGTGCATTTTTTATGCCCGGTACAAATAAGTCTTTTAGCATTAAAGCAGTTGTTGATTTTTATGGACCCGCTGAATTGCTATTATTTCCCGGAAACAATGACGAAAAATCACCGGAAAGCATTTTAATTGGTGCAACCCCGCTGGCCCGCCCTGATTTGGCCAAAGCTGCCAGCCCCGTTACGTATGTAGATAAAAATGATCCGCCCTTTTTAATTATTCATGGTGAAAAAGATGACCTGGTCTCTGTTAAGCAATCCCAATTACTAAGTGCATGGTTAAGACTGGCTGGGGTACAGCATGAATTGGTTATTGTAAAAGACGCGCCGCATTTTGGGGTGATGTTCGATACGGATGAAGTTAGAAATAAAGTTTTGAATTTTCTTGACAATCAATTGAATTGAGAAGTTAAGGGTATGTTTAAATTTAGAAAATCAATCCAGTCCCGTCATTGCGAAAGAATTTTACTGGCAGGTAATCGGTTAGATTCTTTCAGAATAGCCATTATTAAGGGAAGAAAATAGCTCTTTTATTTCTCTTTTTAATCATTTTATAAAATTTAAACATGTTCTAAAACCAAATAGCGAGAAACAATCCTTTTCAGTTTTCTATTGCTTGTTTTAAAAATCAGGAGAAGTTGTTACGTATTTGATAAATGAGAATATGACTAAACGGGATAAACGCCGCCTGTAATTTTGAATCACCTGAGTCCATGCTTTTCCAGAGAGATGATTATGAAAGTGACTTTTGAACTCACCAACAATGGAATTAATGTTACTTGTTTTTTCTAAAGCCAAAGAAGTTAAACCTAAAGCCAAAACGGCCTTCCGGTGTCCATTGGTGGTGTTACACCGCCAATCTTTTAGCTTCTATCCGACTACTTGCCGGTAAAACACCTGGCAAAAGCAATAAAGCGGCTTTAGCTATTTTCAGAAGCTCCGGTAAACTTTAAAAGGCGCTCGTAAACCTTGTGAACCGGTAAACCCATTACGTTAAAGTAAGAACCTTCAATCCAGTTAATGGCAATCATACCCATCCACTCCTGGGCACCGTAGGCACCGGCTTTGTCGTAGGGTTTATATTTGGCTACATAATAACTTATTTCTGCCGGCGTCAGTTCTTTAAAACATACCCGGGTAATATCATGAAATACATCTTTTTTTTCGCGGCTTAATAAACAAACACCCGTTATTACTTCGTGTACATTCCCCGATAACATTTCTAACATCCGGTGGGCTTCGGCGATATTGGTGGGTTTGTTTAATACCTGTCCGTTCAGGAGCACAATAGTATCGGCGGTTAAAATAATTTCGTCCTGCAGTTCTGCGCGGTAAGCCTCAGCTTTGTGGTTGGCTAAATATTCTGCTACCTGTTCGCGCTGCAGGGTAGGCGGGTAATCTTCGGGTACTTCTTTAACCTTTACTTCAAAAGCTACATCTAGCTTGCCCAACAATTCTTTGCGACGGGGCGAGTTAGAAGATAGAATCAATTTCTGATTTAAATTCATTTTCGTTTATAGAGCTAAATACAAAGCCGGTAATTACTTTCGGATAAAAAAAGGTAGATTTGGGGGGCATCATGGCACCGCTGTAACAAACCTGTTTTACTTCGTGCATGGTTACTTCGTTCGTGAAAAGTGCCAGCCGGGCTTGCCCCGAATCTACCAGCGACAAACACTGCGCAAAATTCCGGACATATAGTAAATCGCCGAAGGTACGTACCTGATCGCGCCGGATGCCAATTATTTTCTCGAAGACAAAAAAATGCAATACAGTTAAATCCAGCTCTTTTATAATGGCTGGCATGTTCCAGTCTATTTGCTCGTGTACTTCGGGTTTTAAGCGTAACTTATAGGCTTGCCCATCCAGGTACAACCCATAGGCCCATTTTTTACCCGCAATTACTTCGTTTAGTTCGTACGGGTCTTCTTTGGGCGTAACTACAAAATATTGCGTCAACTGGTTTAAGAATTCCTCATCCGATAAACCCATGGTCCGGAGCACCCGGTGGGTTGGTAAAATCCTTAAATCGTCGCTTTCGGAATTGGTGAGGTACATAAAATGAAAATTGTACGCTTCCTGACCAGTATGCGCCGGGTTCTGCTGCGTCATCTTTTGGCGGTAAGCCAACGAACTGGCGTAGCGGTGGTGCCCATCGGCAAGTAATATTTGCTTTTGGCTTAATACCCGGATAAATAATTTAATAACGTTTAAATCCTGAATAACCGATAGCACATCGCGGGCACCCTGGTAATCTTCGGTTTCGTACAACGGCGATTGCATACTTTCGTCGAGGTAGGGCTCAAGCAAAAATTCCGGATCGGGGTATAAACCATGGGTGGGGCTGGTCTGGAATTGCGTTTTCTCCAGCAATTCTAACCGGTCGTTTACCGAGTTGGGCAAAGTATTTTCGTGTCGCAGCACCACCTTTTCGGCCCAGTCATAAGCTTTTATGTGGCACAAAAAACCTTTACGTACATACTCGCGCTCGCTACCCGGTAACCTGAAATATTGGTAGTAACCATAAATGGCCGGTAAAACATCTTGCTGTACTATTTCTTTATTTTTCCATTCTGCAAGCAAGGCCGCCGCCCGGTCGGCGGGAGCCGGTCCCGTGGGTACCGATAAATGAATGCTGTTATATTCGTTCTTATACAAAGCCTCGCGCTGCTTTGCCGACACCACATCAAATAAAGGAGACGTAAGATCGGCTAGTTGGGCAGCCAGGCCGGCATTGTAGCGCCAACCTTTAAATGGTCTGATTTCTGCCATTAATTAATTTTTAGCCTTTAGCCTTTAGCCATTAGCTTTAAGCTGTTAGATTTTATTTTAAAAGGTTATTTAATCTTTAATATTATAGACGCTAAAAGCAAATCCCTAATCACGCTTTACGGTGCCAATCGGTTTAAAGTCCAGTCAAGGGCGCCCGCTGGTCGGGAAAAAGCCAACCTATCGTGCAGCCGGTTGGGGCGGCCTTGCCAAAACTCAAGATAATCGGGGGTAACACCATAACCGCCCCAGTGCGGCGGGCGCGGAATTGGAGTATTATCGCCAAACTTTTGCAGATAATCTGCCGTAGCTGTTTCCAGGGTTTGCCGGCTTGGTATTACCTGGCTTTGCGGAGAAGCCCAGGCGCCCACCTGGCTGCCGCGCGGGCGTACCGCAAAATAAGCATTAGAATTATCTGCAGTTACGGGCATTACGGTTCCTTCTACACGAACCTGGCGTTCTAAAGCCGGCCAGAAAAAAGTAAGTGCTACCTGCCCGGTACTGGTAATTTCCTGGCCTTTGCGGCTGTTATAATTAGTATAGAACACAAACTTTCCGTTTTCTAAGCCTTTTAGTAATACTACCCGGGCCGCGGGTCGGCCCGCCGCGTTCACGGTAGACAGTACCATAGCCGTTGGTTCTTCGGCCTGCGCCTGAATGGCTTCGTGCAGCCATTTACTAAACTGGTCTAAGGGGTTGGGCAAAATGGCCTCTTCGGTTAAATCCTGTAAGGCATAATTTTTCCGGATATCGGCTAAATTTATTTTTTCAGACATGGTTTTGAATTTCCGGTGTACGAATTAAAAAGTTTATCAAAGTAAGAACGCCCCTTTTTATTTAATATTTAAGCTGGCCTTACGGCAAAAAAAATAGCTTTAACTAGTTTTTAAAAGCCGAAGTTCAGGAATATTTAAACAAAAAAAGCGGTGGCTCAAATCTAAAACAATACTACTCATAAATAGGTAAATTGCCTAAAAGCGACATAACAGAACGTACTTTTTAAAATTTAGCACCCAAAAACTAAACTTATAAGTATACTAATCATATAATAAAATGCGTAATGAAGAAAAGTAATGTTAGAAAATGAAGAGTTTTTAAACCGAACGTTTTACCCCGGAACAGATTTTAATTACCCAAGTTTATAATACAACCTTTTGATCTGAGAAAAGGCTGATGAGCCGCGGCTGGTGTACTGGATACCTGGTAAACAAAAACACTTCGGGGTAAAAATTGTTTTCTAAAAATTACTGCTGAAAAAGTAATTACATGTAAATTATAGCTTTCCTGAAAATGAAAAAGATACGCAGTGGCAGTATATTGATATCCGAACCCTTCTTGGGCGACCCTAATTTTGAGCGAACAGTGGTTTTAATATGCCGGCACGATGAGGAGGGGACTTTTGGCTTAGTTTTAAACCGGAAATCTAACCTGAAACTTTCGGATGTATTAGATATTGAGCAATATAATTCTGATATGGATCTGAATATTGGCGGGCCCATGCAATACAATACCTTGCACTATATTCACCAACTAGCCGAGTTAGATGAGTCCATTGCATTGGGTAATTCCGTATATTGGGGAGGCGATTACGAAAAACTAAAATATTTATTATCAATAGGTTCTGTTTCGGCCGATGAAATCCGGTTTTTTTTAGGATATTCTGGCTGGTCTGCCGGGCAGTTAGAGGCCGAAATAGAAAATAATGTTTGGATAGTAAACAATAAAGACACAAATAATTTATTTAATTTGAACCAGGATACGCTTTGGCGCGAAATCCTGAAACAAATGGGCGGTAAATACAAGGTACTTGCCAATTACCCCATCGATCCCAGCTTAAATTAAGTAAGCTGGATAATACAACCGACTAAAAACTTAACATATGGTGGACACTACAAATAATACAGCGGGTAATGACGAGGAGCAAATCAATCCGCAAAGTATTTTGGAAAAAAGACTGGCCGAAATAAATGCCCGGAAAAATGAAGATCAGCCCCAGTCTGCAGAAGAGGCAAACACGACTGATAACGTAATAAGTGGGGCTGTAGCCATGCACGAGGTTATACTGCCCGACCCCATTGTGCCCATTACCGGCGAGTTTACTACCGAGCCCGCTGCTGAACCGGACCAGGCCGAAGCTACTGAAAGCAATGCTAATGAGACAGTTCAACCGCAAGCCGCTGTTTCTGTCCCCGATAGCACCGGAAACGTTACCGCCGAAACAACCATTGTTTCTGAAAATAATACCGGTGAATCAGCAACGTCCACTTCTGAGGCAGTTACTTCGCCGGATGCCATGAGTACGGCCGGGGTAATAACCGATCCGCTGGGCATGAATACCGAAGAAGTGACCACCAGCAATCCGGAAGCAGCCACCAGTGTGGTACCAGTACCAGCTACCTCAATACCCGAGGAAAATTCTGCTGCTTTGGCCAAAGATATTCCTTTAGAAGATGAACACCACGAGGAACTACTGCCCGAAACGGATTATAGTACTTTATCTACCGAAGAACTGCGCCACCAGCTACGCCAGGTGCTTAAAAATGCATCACGGCAACAAAGCCGCGAAATATTCGAGCTTTATCGTACCTACGAAACCAAGCTGGCCGAAGACCGGCACGAAGCCTTAAACCGGTTTGTAGGCGAGGGCGGTGCCGCCGATGATTTTGAGTACCGGCCAGGTGCTGAACACGCAGAAGTTGAAAGAGCTTTTCAGCAGTTTCGGGAATTAAGAAGCCGCGAACAGCGCCAGGACGAAGAACAAAAAGTAAAAAATGCCCAGCGCAAGCAAGAATTATTAGACCAGTTGCGCGAGTTGGTAGAATCGCCGGAAACCAAAAGCAGCGGCGACAAAATAAAACAAATTCAATCAGAGTGGAAGGCCCTTGGCCCGGTCCCGGCCGCCGAGTCAAAGCAATTGTGGAATTCGTACCACGCGTTGCTGGATATTTTTTACAATAACCGCAGCATTTTTTACGAGTTAAAAGAACTGGATCGCCGGCGCAATTTGCAGCATAAGTTACAACTCTGCGAGCGGGCCGAAAGCTTAATAGAACAACCATCTATAAACCAGGCACTGCAGGAACTCCGGAATTTACACGAAGAATGGAAACACGTAGGTCCGGTACCCAACGAACACCGAGACAGCATTTGGGAGCGCTTTATTCAAGCTTCGGAAAAAATACACGCGCGAAAAAAAGAATTTATTTCGGCGCGCAAATCGGTAGAGCAGGAGAACCTGGTAAAAAAATCGGAATTGCTTTTCCGGATGGAGCCTTACCAGAGTTTTCAGACCGACCGCATAAACGATTGGCGCGATAAAACCGACGAAATTCAGAAACTGAAAGAAGAGTGGGATGCCATTGGTTTAGTGCCCAAAGAACGGGCCGACGAAATAAACAAGCGTTTCTGGAGCAGTTACAAAGCTTTTTTTAACCATAAAAATGCTTTCTTTAAAAACCTGGACGAGCAGAAAATGCAAAACCTGCGGCTTAAAACCGAGTTATGCGAGCAAGCGGAGAGTTTAAAGGATAGCACAGATTGGGACGAAACAAAAGAAAAGTTAATTCAGCTGCAGAAAAAATGGAAAACTATTGGCCGGGTGCCCGATAAATATTCCGAAAAATTATGGCAAAGATTCCGGGCGGCTTGTAACGAATTTTTCGACCGGAAACAAAACCAGGTTACCCAACGGGAAGCCGAGTTAAACCAGGCCTCTAATGTTAAAAATAACTATTACGAGCAACTGGCCACCCGGATGACCACCATTAACACCGATCCCGGTACTGTAGCCGAGTTTGAACAATTACGGGATAATTATCTGGCTTTGCCAGTAACCAAATTTTCGGGAAAAACCGATGACCGTTACTTTGATTTACTCCAGAAGTACGTGGCCTCAATTACCGATTTATCAACCGATGAAAAAGATAATTTGGCCGCCCAACTGCAGGTTACCCGCCTGAAAAATGGTCCGGATGCTCATAACCGTATTCACCAGAAAGAACAGGCCATTAAGCGTGATATCGGGCAATTGGAAAATGATATCCGGACGCTGAAAACAAATATTGAGTTTTTTGGCCGTTCTAAAAATGCCGAAAAATTGCGCGAAGAATATAATTCCCGCATAGCCGAAGCCGACCACCGGATTCAGCAATTGCAGCGGCAGTTATATTTAATCCGGAATGCCTGATTTTTTATTTTTGATAATCAAGTAATTAAAGAAAATATTCAAATTAGGTTAGTATGAGGTTTGCAAAATTAAAACTAAGTACTAATTTTGCTACCGCTTTAGAAATAAAGCACACCAGGTTCGCCTCCATAGCTCAGCTGGTAGAGCAACTGACTTGTAATCAGTAGGTCGCTGGTTCGATCCCGGCTGGGGGCTCTCTTAAAAAACCACTTATAGCGTAAAAGCTGTAAGTGGTTTTTTTATTTGATAAACATTGTGCTATACATTTTAGCTTGAGCCGTAATTTGTTCTGCAATTACGTTTGTTATATTAGCAGTTTGCCTGATTACACAAGATTGGTGAACGAATCAAAAATCAGCCGGAAAGTTTAACAAAGACTAGGAATATGGTGTTATACTGTTTTTTCTGAGCTTTTTATAAGTGCTTGCCCGGGATTGTTATTTATGCAAATGGGTACTGGTGCTATTATTATAGTAACTTTATGCAGTGTTGGGGCCGTAACTTGGGTGTTTTTTTGAAAAATTGCTTTATTAATTTAAATTTAATTAGGCGAAGATTAGTTTTAAATTATATATGCTCTACTGTAAGCATTATTTAAACTAAAAATAACAGATTAGCGGGGATACAAGTAAACCGGCCCGTTTAAGTTAATTAAGCTATTAAATGAATAAAATCATTCAAATATTCGGGCGCGTGCCCGGCTGGCTGCTGATACTAATTGTATTTGCCGGATTGTACCTTACCGGGTTGCACACCGAAGTTATAGGGCAGGTCCAAAGAATAATACTGGCTACCGGTTTAATAAAACCAGAGGTAGAACCTCTGGCCGAAAATACAAGCTCAGCAGAAGAACGGACAGCTGTAAATCTAAACTTGGCCGATTATAATTTTAGTTTACGTTCTTTAACCGGCGAAGAAGTTTCGATGGAGTCGTTGCGGGGCAAAGTGGTTTTTTTAAATTTCTGGGCAACCTGGTGCCCGCCGTGTATTGCCGAAATGCCGAACATCCAAAGCCTCTACGAAAAAGTAAAATCTAATAATATTGCTTTTGTTATGGTTTCGTTGGATAAGGAGCCAACTAAAGCGCAAAAATTTATTCAGAAAAAGGCATTTACATTTCCGGTTTATACCCCCAATGGCCCGGTACCACCAGTTTACGAAAGCACCGTTATTCCTACTACTTTGGTTATCTCCCCGGCAGGAGAAATAATGACCCGCCAGGAAGGTATGGCCAATTACGATAACCAGGAGTTCCGCGACCTTTTACAAAACCTGGCGCAACGAGATAAAAGTTCATCCCAAAACCAAGTGGTAAGTCTGCAGTCTGTGAACAGCCGCGAAGCTAAAGCCTTGTTGCAGCAACAGCCCAATACCTTAATTTTGGATGTACGTACCCTACAAGAGTATGCCGGCGGACATTTAGCAGCAGCAATGAACCTGGATTTTAACGGCGCCAATTTTGCGGATAAACTTGCCCGCTTAGATAAGAATAAAACTTACCTGGTGTATTGTGCGGTAGGAGGGCGGAGTAGCAAAGCCTCCAAGCTGATGCAGCAAATGGGATTTAAAAAAATAATTAATGTAAACGAAGGTTTTCCGGCTCTGGAAAAACAAGGTATACCGGTTAGCCGGTAAAAAATGCGGTTGGCTAATGGAAAAGTACCTGGAGCTTTTTATTAACTCTTTTACTGGTTATGGTAATTACCTGTTGCAGGAAATATTACAACCTAGTTGGGGCAATTACTTTTATTGGCTGTTGGGCATTTCCTTGTTTTTTTGGTCGCTGGAAATAATTTTGCCCTGGCGGCAACATCAAGCTAAAATCCGGCAAGATTTCTGGCTCGATGGCTTTTACATGTTCTTCAATTTTTTTCTGTTTTCTTTAATAGGCTTTAATGCCATTTCCAATATTGGGGTGCAGGCTTTTAACGATTTATTAGGATTATTTGGCCTGAAAAATATTGTAGCTTTCGAGATTCAGTCCTGGCCGGTGTGGGCGCAGTTGCTTACTTTATTTATCTTACGGGATTTTATTCAATGGAATGTACACCGGCTCCTGCACCGCGTAAATTTTTTGTGGGAGTTTCATAAAGTGCACCACTCGGTGCAGCAAATGGGCTTTGCCGCGCACCTGCGTTTTCATTGGATGGAAACCGTTGTGTACCGCACGTTAGAATATATTCCGCTGGCCATGATTGGTTTTGGTATTCAGGATTTTTTTATTGTCCATATTTTTGCCACGGCCATTGGGCATTTTAACCATTCTAATCTGCGGTTGCCCCTGGGCCCATTCCGGTATTTATTTAACAATCCACAAATGCATATCTGGCACCACGCCAAACAAATGCCGCACCGTTACGGCGCCAATTACGGCATAAGCCTGAGTATCTGGGATTATTTATTCCGGACGGCTTACGTGCCCACCGATGGCCGCGACATTGCCTTAGGTTTTGAAGATGTAGAGCAGTACCCGGATTCTTTTCTGGCGCAGCAAACGCACCCATTTAAACAGAAAAAGTAAATCTAAATTTTACTACCAGCGATAAATATACATCTCACGGCTAAGCTGCGGAAGCGCGAAAATATTCTGATTTTGGTTGAGCTTAAAATTGGAGGGTGGGCTTGTACAATTTGGCGTACATTTGTTTACATGCGTTGGCAATAATTTAGATCAGGTTTAAATTTTATGAGCATATTAACAAGGAGGTATAAAATAGCTATTTAATTCTCTTAACCACCGTCATTCCGCAGGAATCTAACTGGTTGCTCTTAAGTAAGATTCTTTTAGAATAACGGGGGGACACTGATTTTTACTGAATTTAAACAGGCTCTAAAAGGATAATGAACTGATAAATATTCTTTATTTTATTTAAAGCTATTTATACCAGATAGTAAAATGAACTCTCCCTAACAGATAAGCCCGGCAGGTTTTTTAAACCTGCCGGGCTTATCTGTTTTTTACTTAATTTTCATTGTGGTAGGGAAACCTCCCAATACTATTTGTATTATCTTTAGTACCTATTTCTGATATAAATAGATATAAAACGAGCAAAGTATAATTAAGGCCTAAGTCGTTCGCCTTGTTAGCATTTAGTTATATTATTCTATAGCTAGCGGCTATTAGGTGATGTTTTCTCCTGGCCTTCACGATTAGTTACCTCTATAAGTAGAATACCCAAACGCAGAAAGTGTTATAGGTACATGGTAATGACTATTGTCTTTAATTTGGAATACTACTTCAATAAAAGGATAAAAACTTTCTGTATTGCTTTTTTTGAAATAACTGCTGGTATAATACGTTAATTTATAGATACCCAGATTAGATTTTTCCGAATTTAAGAAATCTGTAATCCTACCGTTTTTATCCGTGGTTTTTTCATCAATAAAAGTCCACCCTTTCGACTGTTCATTGTATTTCTCCAGTTTGATGTTAACCCCACTCGCTGGTGTGCCTTTTGCAACATCCAGAATATGACTTGATAGCTGATAGCTTGCTTTTTGAGCCATACCGCTCAATGATAAAACTGTGAACAGGATTGCGAAAATTAGCTTTTTCATTTTATATAAGTTTGATTATTTTGTAGTGGTAATGCCAAGTTCAGCTATAGCTGCCGATTTAGCTATTAAATCATCTTTTTCGGGACTGCCGCCACCGGCAACGCCTACGCTGCCAATTATTTCGTTTTTGAACCAAACCGGAACCCCACCGCTCAGTAACAACAACTCCGGAAGGGTATTTAAGTTTTTTGTATCTGAGTTTGCTTCTGCATTTCTGAGTAATAACAGGGTAGGTGTTTTTGTAGATAAAGCTGTATAAGCTTTCCTTCTTGCGGCTTCCGTATTATGTGGCCCAACACCATCTCCCCGAACCATTAAAATAGTAGTTCCGGAGGCATCTAAAACAGCTATGGAAACCGTTTTGTTTAATGATGAGGCCGCTTTCGTAACCCGCTTAGTCAGCTCTAATGCCGCTTCTAAGGTTAAACTATTAACAGGCCTAACGTAATTACCAATTGGCAAAGGCGCGTTTTCAATTTTAATATTGGTCTGACCAAAACATATTGTTGAACTGAGCAGAAAAAATAAGGATAGGAGTTTCATACCGTACTTGTTTCGGCAAAGTTAAGTATTGTATAAACCAAGAATGTTGCCCTAGATCAACGTTTTTACAACTTCGATTTTATCCTGCTTAACGTAGAGGGAGAAATACCCAGATAAGAAGCCACCATTTTATTGGATACCCGCCGCAACAGTTGTGGTTGATGTTTAACTATCCATTTTACTTTAGTTAAGGCATCAAAACCCTGAAAGCCATAAATTCTTTTTTGAGCTATTATAAAACCAAGCTCTAAAATTTCGGTGTAAATCCTGGCAAATTGCGGTATTGTTTTGGTTAAATTATAAAAATCAGTTCGGGTAATATAAAGTAATTCGGATTTTTCTATTGTTTGCATATACTCCTCGGCCGGTTGCTGGTCAATAAAGCTGGGTAAAGCAGTTACAAAATTGCCCTCAAAAGCAAAATAGCGTGAATTTTCGTGGCCGTCTATGTTGGTAGTAAATAAACGAATACAACCTTTATTTATGAAATAGTAATGCTTGCAAACTTGGTCATAGTTTAACAGTATTTCGTTTCTTTTAGTTTTTAGTAATCTAAAGCAGCATAAGATTTCCTTAAGTGTTTTGTCATCAACATCCGTTTTATTTTTTATAAATTCTTTAAGAATGGAATACACGTTTTCTGAGGTTCTTTACTGAGAATATAGCCTGACATTTTAGTATAAGTGTAATACGGGATTTAGTCCGAAAGAACTTCCATTGGTATTAACGTTTTTGAAAGCGGAAGTTCTTCCTTAACGTGATTACCCCGCATTACACTTATATTGGGTGGGCACAGCCTTTGCTATAAGTCTATACTAAAATACCCTTTTTTCTGAAGTTGAAAGTTATGGAACAAACCATTCTCCACCACGCCCATTCCTTTGGGGAGGGTCTCGTGGTTTACCTGGAACGCCTTCAGTGAAAAACCACAGGCTAGTACTTTTACGCCAGCTTTCTCGGCCAGGGCCATCAATGGTTCACTTGTATCTTTCTGCGCGAGGTCAGTCACCGTTTTCCCGCAGACAATGACCTGGAAATCGCCAAAGAGATTCCCGTCTTCTTGGGCCAACAGGTGGGCTGCCTCTACTATGGGTTTAAGTTGAGCAAGATTGCTGGTGATGACCACATAATTTCTCTTTCCAGGCGTCTTTGTGGTCTGGGAGAACGACTTTGTGGCACAAGCCACCAGCAGAAGAAGAGCCGCTATTTTAATATATGCTTTCATTTTCTTAAGTTTTTGGTTACTCATTCGTTCGTTAGGCTACTAGTCCATTGGGCACCGCTAATATCGATTAGGGTCAACGTGTACTTTCCGCCTGGCAGGTTGGCCAGTGGGGCTTGCTTCATCGTTAGGGTTGCTTTCGCTCCCAGGGGAATAATGAGACTATGCGCACCGGGTTTCACCTTGGCTACATAAACGTTCTTTATGTCGGTAGCCGGGAAGTTTGCCAGGTCTTCTCCTTTTAGTTCCAATACAGATGTGCCTGCTTCGTTGTCCAGTCGGACACCAATCAGAAAGGAACCGTACACATCAGCTCCCTCTATCCTGTACACCTCAAATGAAAGTTGGCCGTTGGTTAGCGTTGCCTGGGAAATTTTAATTTGGGGTTTAACAGATTTGTTGTGCAGCGTACCCCAAACGCCCCCGTGGAAGTACTGGTTGGTAAACAGCGTCAGAAACAAGATACCCAATGAGCCCGCCAGCACCACCTTGGGCAGTAGCTTGGAAGAGAGGGGCAATACGCCCGATGCCGTCCACCTGAACCATCTACCGTGGGTGATTCTGGCGTTTCTATTGGCTAGCCAATGGTCAAGGGAATACGTGCCGCTGCCTGAAAAATAAATAGTGAAACCGGCGGCAATGCCCAGCACCCCTATCTGCCATTCGTCAAGGCAAGTGGTGCCCAGCCAGCCGGCACCCAGTAAAATACCCATAGCCAGGCCAAAAACCCCTATGCTCATAAGCCTGGTCAAAAAACCGAGCATAAACAGGAGCCCCACCACGCCCTCTATAATGGTAAAAATTGCCATGGCCATCCAGAGGCTGTCAGGGTTGGTAACCAAGTATTCAATCATGGGTTTTATACCCAAGGCATTCGGAAGGAAATGGTTGAATTTTTCGCCGATATAACCCGCCGCTTCCGGGTCTAATTTATTCTCAAGGATTAACCTTCGCCAAAAGGCGGAAAAGTATGTCCAACCTACTACAAACCGTAGGGCAAGGGTGAACAGGCCAGCCAGGTAGTAGGGCTGTATGTCAGCATTAACTATATCGTTTTTCATTTTTTTATACGCAAACGGAAAGCCTATTAATTAGTAAAAAGCTGTTGAAAGATGGGACTAGGAGAGAACTTGTTTGGTATTCCCGGAAATGCTAGCACAACGGGATGCTGGCGCACAGCAGGGGAAGGCGCTTCTTGTATTACTGTAGTAGGCTTGTTTTATTAAAAACAGCTTTAAAAAAAGCGCATAACAATGCCTGCGCCAGATAAGCGCCGTGTGCCTAAAAGAAAATACCAAAGGGATTCTAAAAATAGAAATAAATCTATCCTACACCCAGAGCTTCATGTTTTTGTATAAAATGTAGAGAGGAACTTTATCTGAAACACCCCGGCTCATGCCAATAAAAGCGCTCTGCTGCGCTATTATGCCTGCAGTGAAAAGATAAAGGGGCAATAAGGGCGTTAAAAAACTAATTGGGGGTTCAAAACCAGTCTTCTTTGTTTGATTAAAGAGCAGGTCGTTAACTGCATCGGTACAAAGCTGCTCAGCGGTTAAGGTTGTTTTAGAAGGACTGAGTTGCTTGGTAATAGGAATTTCCAGCCGGGCCTGAATGGATTTTCTTACCGAACATGACGATAATAAAGTCAGCAGGGACAATATTACCAGAACTGGTAAATTGCTTTTCACTTTGTACTGACCCTTACTGTTCATTTTTTGTAAACGATTTTTTAGGATGGTTATTGCGGTTATGCCCAATGGTCCCGTGTAAACGTCAGCATCGGCCGCCGTTTACATGGGACCCTTGGGCTTAGGTTTTTTTATTCTAATTAGCATTTCCCCAAATTAACAGCCTGTCAATAGTCTGGGTTTCTAACTTTTCTTCTTGGTTTATTTTCTGGAGTCGTTTGCCAAACTCCAACAACTCAGCTTTCGTCTTTTCTACAGCGTTCCCTAATTCCTGCAAATCAATTGTTAATCTCGCTTCAGGAGGAGTCGGCTGAATCGGCTCGTCAAACTCCTCAACGGAGAAATCCAGTGTTACCATATTTTGGGCAAATTCTATCTGCGGTGCTGGGTGTCCCTCATAGTAAGATTGGTTGCCTTTGGATATCCTTTCCCAATAATCAATGTCAGCCAAATCTCCGCAGCATTGAGGGAAGAACTTCTCTTGTCCGTTAATTTTTAAAACATAACCGCCAAATAATGCGCTGGCTTGCGACCTGTCATACTTGCCTTCCCTAAGGTCCTGGGTATGGTCTTTAACTAGCTTGGTTAAATTGCTGTCAGAAACATCGCAAATTCTATATAGAGAAGAGCCGGGCAAGTAAGGGATTAATCTATCTTTGAAACCAGCTTTTAGATAAGATTCTTCATGGTACTTGTCCCAGATCTCTGAATTTTCCCAATACGGATACTTTTCAGGTGCAACAACGCCCTGATTATTATACCCAATCTCTATTACAGGGATCAATTCGACCTTCATATTTTAACTTAAGCCTAACGGTCTCGTGTAAACAACGTGCTAGGCCGTCGGCCGTGGCATGGCTTATGCACCTTATTAGGTTACGTTATTTTTCTATTTTTCCTGCAGAAAGATTAACGGTCTTAGTACTCTGCTTCTTTTCATACCGCCCATGAAAGCCAATTGCAACTATTCCATCAAAGCACTCTTCTCTGAAGCCACTTTTCATTAACCTTATATTCATTAAAGTGTCGCCTGTTGGAGTAATGCTTCCAATATATTGTCTTTTATAGGGAAAACCATATTTCTTTCCCTTTTCCTGGAGAATTTTTCGGCGCTATTTATTTGACTGAATGTTGGTGTGTATCTTCCTTGTCCAATCTCAAATATAGGGTCATAATCCATTGGGAAAATGAACCCTTCATATTTTCGGTTGCTGAAGTAATAAGATGTATCTGCGGAAATTTTATTTAAATCAGCACACTTAATAAGCGGTCTTTTATTGGCGCAACCAAGAATGGCTACCGAACTTATCAGGAAGACAAGATATTTTACCATTCCTTTTTCTATTAATGTAGCCTAACAGTTCGGGTATTGCCGAAGACGGGGATTTTTAGCACTAAAGCTCAATCAGAAGAACGAATGTTGAACCTTGTACAAATGCCCAATCGAAGTCGTTCAGCTCCACTTTTGGCAATACCATGTTAGCTGTAGGCTTCTCTTTCAAATTATTGCTTATTTCAATATAGTTGGGGGTAAGCTACTTGCTTGCAGATGATGCCATATTGGACTATCATTTGCAGAGACCTTTTTTATTTTGTATAAATTTTCAAAAAATTCGATTTCTAAAGTGTCTGACAAGTTATCATTCCAGTGAATAACAGTTTTTGATTTATTATTAATCACGTTTAAATTTGTTTTTAACAGTAATAGGTATAATCCGCTATTTGGTTGTTTTATTATTTTGGCATCTGCGTCTAATATATTCCCATTGTTCCGTATCTGTTCAAAAGAAATATTTTCTTCCGAAAAATGCACTCTATTATTGGGATTTAGTAAGTCAATACTGTTAGCATCTTTAACTGACAAAGGGATTTGTGTTAGCGGTGTTCCTTCTGAAAGTACAGTTTCATTATCATCTTTTGAACAAGATATAAAGTTCAAACAAATTGTACTTAAATATATTATAATGGTAGTTGATTTTTTCATAATAAATATTTTCAAATTAACAGTTTTGTAATTAGGTTTTCTTGCAGCTTACAGCTAACGGGCCGCTGTAGGGCACGTTTTAATGTGCTTTAGGTAGGGTTTGGAGGTTTTGTCGTCTCTATCCAATATATTTGGATAATGAAAAATTATTCATTCCATACTACTCTGATTAGGGTTGCATTTGTATTGAAGTCTATGCCATCTATTTTTGTATTACCAGTAAATCCTCCTAAATAACCTATATTATTACAATCTGAATCAATAACTTGTGACCCACTATCAGATTTACAATTGTTTTCATTTAGGACATATACTGTTCTGTTTTGAAATTTATATTCTTCTACAGAAGCTTTAACCGTTGGTTCTCTATCTTCACATTTACTTTGTTTATTTAAATTTTGATTTTCTTCTTTAAACAGTTTGGAACCCCAGGAGCAATGTCTAATTTTTCACAGCCTGTTAAGGTAATAAGGGCAATAAGCGGACCTAATAATAGTCTTTTCATAAGATTTTTGTAGCATGAACACATTTAAATATTTCTATGTTTTTATGACCCTTAATTTAGCCCAAACGTTGCATGTTCTAAATAATACCTCCTAACGTACTTGGCTAAGGCACGTTTTAATGTGCTTTAGGTGTGGTTGGCTTAAGTTATTCTTTCTTTACTAAGTGGCATTTCGAGTCAAATTCAAATTTGCTGAGTTTGAATTTTTCAAGAATTTTTACTTTTCTATCTGTTCCATCTGCAAAGTTTGTATCTAAATCGTCTGCAAGGTAAATATCTTCCTTTTCAAAAATTAAATTATAGAATGGGTCTTGCGGATTAGTAGGTAATATGAAAGGAACTAAGATTCTACAATCTAAATCGTTGGCAAATCTTTGGGCAATTACTAAAGACCTTTCCTCACTATTTTCTAAAGGGGTTCTATAAAAGTTAACGCAAAAGCCAAACTCAATTTTATCTTCTACCAATGAAGTATTGAAAATTATATGATTGGAATTATTCTCATCATATCCTTCTGGCTCCTTAGCAATAAAATCCCATTTAAAGAGCTTCAATTCAGGAAACAACGAAGTAAATGAATTGGTAATGAGTTTATCTGCAATTTTCTTGTCTGAGTAAATTGTTTCCATTTTAATTTATGCCAACTATTATGTATACGTAATAATTACGTTTATATCACCTATAACTCTAAGTGTACTTATCTGTATAAATGGCTGATTATGTGTATTTTATTTTTTTAGCCAAAGCTTTAATTGCTTGGCCAGTTACGTATATATAAATTCAGGATATGCTCCATCATTATTGTATCAGGATAAATATTTGTCTATTACAACTTTGGTGGAAGCCGCTATAGCGTTAACAATATATTAGATTAACCAACAACTGCCAATTAAAAAAGAATATAAATATTAAAGTAAAGGCCCGGCTGCTTTACCGGAATAATGACCTTATAAAGGCAGGGTTTTCTTTGCTATCCGGCAGTACACAAACGCACCTGTTTTAGCCAATATATTGCATCAAACACTAAAGCTCTACTGTTCTGCCAGAAGCTGTTTTAAACAGATAAATACTTAAAAGTTTTTTTGGGTGTAATTCAAAGATGGGTTTCAACTCTGCCGGATATGCAGGTATTTTCGTATTTATTGGGGAGCCGGAAAATAATATTTGCCCCAGTTGGGCTTACGTTTTGTTTGTCTCTGAGTTATACAAGGACAAGGCCAGCAAGAATTTGCAAGGGTAAATAGTTTTTACTTATATATTTTAACCCATTGGAGCTATAAGGAATTCTTATTTAGACATTCTAAAACAACCTATTCAATCACTTTATATTAGAAATATACTTTTATCTGTTATAAAATATAGCTGAATTCTCCGGCTTAATAACGGTTACCCGGCTATTCTGATAAAACCGATACAAAACAACTACGGCAATCAAACCTAAACCCATCCAGGCGGTGGTAATAATATTGGCGCTTTCGGGTAAGTTTAAATCCTGGTGTTTTAAAATAATGCCGTAAAAAGCCCATATACCCACCAAACCAATAAACGGGTTACGCCGGTTAAGTACCAGGAAGATATTGAGTAAAGTAGCCACACATAACATTATTACTGTCCAGGTGCAGCCGCTTATGCCAAAGCCATCCCACCCCAAACCATTGAGCGCTGAACTAATATTAGCAACTGTGGCAATGCAAATCCAGCCGAAATAGATACTCAGCGGAAATTGGGTAAACCATTTAGCGGCCGTAGACCGCTCCGGCGCAAAAATCCGCAGCCGCACATGCATTAAGATTAAGGTTATTAACTGAAGCAATATTAAAACCACGGAGAGAATTAACTGTTCATAAACCCAGGCGAACGTCCAGGCGCCGGTGGCCAAATTATTCAAAATAAATAAAAAGCCGAGTTTTTCTAAATCCTGGTTAGCCGGGTGCGTGGCATCCGCTTTGTAAGCTTTTACCAAGTGGTAAATGCAAAAGGCGGTAAGCGCCAGGTAAATAAGGCCCCAGATAGAAAATGTAAGCCCGGTAGGCGTAAACAAAGCCGGGTATTTATTTGATACATTGCCTATGGTTTGGTTATTCAGTAACTTAAACTGCGTTAACTGCGACGGCACCAGGTGCACCAGGAAAAATATAAAATTCAGAATAGCTAAAGTCTTAATATTTTTCATCTTCCTTTCTTTTTGAGTATTCTTTTAATTGGCTTTTTTTTCTCCACGTCCTCTTTATCCAGGTTTGTGCCCTCACAGACCTGAAGAATAATGTTAATCACCGACTTTCTTTCGCTTTGTAAGGGCACTAACCGAGGATAAGATTGCCAGTTTAAATACTTTTTCCCAATCCACATTG
The DNA here is from genome assembly GCF_057359045.1 of Adhaeribacter sp. NCBI lineage: Bacteria > Pseudomonadati > Bacteroidota > Cytophagia > Cytophagales > Hymenobacteraceae > Adhaeribacter > Adhaeribacter sp. The sequence goes on along the minus strand of NZ_JBMQUD010000113.1, from coordinate 27,253 downwards.
TTAAGGATAAAAAGTCTCAGTGCCATGGCGCAAGCGTCTTCGCTCGTGTCTATTATCACGCTGGCCTCTGGCCAGTATAAAATAATGTAAGTACAGATATAAATTATTAGCGGCCAGAGGCCGGAAAATAGCTTTCACGAGCGAGGACGCTCGCGAAAGACCTATAATTTGCGCCAGCTAGCCAATGCAGGCTTAAATATTACTTCTCGAACATCCAAATACTAACTACCCAATACACTCTAAAACTCCACAATAAAACCCAGCGTGGGCACAATATTACCGTCGTCGTTATTCAGGATTAAAGGAATGGCGTTGCTGCCGTCTTCGCGTAAAAGGCCGCCATCGGTGGTGGCGAAGCCGGTGTTATCGGCGTTGCGCTGGAAGGTGTAGCGTTCGTAGCCGGGCGTTTTACTCGCGAGTACGTTGGCCATATCCAGGAATAAATCTAAGGTTACACGGTTAAAATTCCATTTTTTATCGATGCGTACGTCCAGTTGGTTAAAAGACCGTAGCCGGTCGGAGTTTAAACGCGCATAATCCAGGATACCTACGCCTAACGTGCCGTAATTGCGTTGCGAAGCCGCTAAATCAAATGGCGTAGTGGGAGCGCCGCCGGCGTATCGGTATTTCAGGCCAAACTCCCAATTCTTCGGCAATTTTTTACCCAGCAAACCCGAAACTAAATGACGGTAATCCCAGGAACTGGAAATATATTGCCCGTTGGTGCCGGCAAATTCGCTTACTACATAAGTATAAGAAAGTACCGAAAATACCGTTTTGGTTAATTTTTTCTGTAAATAAAACTCCAGACCGTAAGCCCGGCCAAGGCCATTGGTAACCACCGCTTCGTTGCCGATAGAACCAAAATCGCCGCCCTGGTTGGCCAGCGAAATACCATCACGTATAGATACCGGGTAATTATTATATTTTTTGTAAAAGCCTTCGAGGGTAAAGCGTAAATCGGTGCGCGGTAAAAACTCGGTACCCAACACGTAATGCGTAGATTTAATATAATCGGCAGACTTGTTTAAATATTGGCCGTTTTCCTGGTAGCCCAGCACGGTATAGGTCGGCAATTTATAATAAATACCCGACGAAGCATTTAACGTCCATTTATCGGATAATACGTACGAAATAGCACCGCGCGGCGAAAGCGTTTTAAGTGGGTTGCGGCCATCCTGGGTAAACGAGTTCATATCGGAACGAATACCAAAAGAAAGGCCCAGTTTATTATTTAAGATTGATTTAGAAACCTGCCCGAACGCGCCGTACCGAAAAAAATCCAGGTCAGTGTTGTAATTTACGGTAATACCGGGTTGCGAAATATTACCCTGGGCATCGCGCAGCTCCGGCCGGATTACGTTAAATACATCGTTCGTAAATTGTACCTGCTGCCCCGAAACGCCGTAAGCAAACTTATAGCCGTTAATAAATTTATTTACATCCAGTCGCAGTTTATTCTCGGTTTCGCGCGAGTTAGATTTTAACGTGCGCAAGCCTTCGTTGGTATTCTGGGCATCGGCAAATTTTTGTAAATCGATATTAAATTCGTTCCGGCTTAAAGCCAGGTTTATGTAGCCGTCGTTAATTAAGCGTTTTACAGCCAGGCCGGTGGTGTAATTCCATTGGTTGTTTAGCGGAATGGAGCGTAAAATATATTCGTTTTCGGGTGTACTGTTGCGCGGCACGCCAAACGAAAACTCATCTATGGCGCCTACACCCAAAAAAGTAAGCGAGGTTTTATCGTTTATTTTATGGTCTATTTTATACTGAAAATCCCAATAATTAGGCCGGATAGGTAAATCTAACAACTTAAATAAAAATTGTAGATACGAGCGCCTCGCCGAAACCAGGTAAGTAGTTTTAGCAGAAAGCGGGCCTTCAAAAGTAGTCGCAAATTCGGAACCGCTCAAACGCACATTACCCGAAAAACGCTCGGGGTTGCCGTAGCGCTGCCGGAACTGAAACACCGAAGCCAAAGCATTATCGTAACGGGCATCAAACGCCGACGAACTCACTTTTACATCCTCGATAAACGACACGTTTAAAATACCGGTAGCGCCGCCCGCACTGCCCTGCGTGGTAAAATGGTTGATTAAGGGAATTTCAATACCATCGAGGTAATACACGTTTTCGCTGGGAGCCCCGCCCCGGATAATTAAATCGTTGCGGCTGCCGCTGCCGGCCCCGTTAGAAGCCACGCCCGGCAACACTTGCACCACCTTCGAAATATCGAAATTACCACCCGGGTTACTCCTAATTTCTTCGGTACTTAAACTTTGCACCGAAAGCGGCGTTACCAAATCGGCTACGGCGGCGCTTTGTTTCCGGTCAGCGGTAATCTCAACGGTTTGTAATTGGCTGGCGGCCGGTGCCAGTTCAAAGTTTAAAATTTGCGCATTACCCGAAGTAACGTTAATATTAAATTTACTTTGCGGCTGGTAACCTAAATAAGAACTTTGCACCGTATAGCTGCCCAACGGAATATTTTCGAGGCGATACCGGCCGTTCTCGTTGCTAACGGTGCCCAGCTGCGTGTTGCTTAACTGCACCGTTACGCCCACCAAAGGCTCCTGGGTATTTACATCGCGTACCGTACCGGTAATAACCCCGGTTTGCGCCAGCACCAGGCCGGGTACTAAAAAGCAGAGTAAAAGTAAGAATTTCATTATATGATATAATAGTAAAACAGTATTAGAACATAATACCTAAAAAATTGTTTTTAGTCTGAGATTTAATTAAAAATGTTTATCTCTAATACTTCTTTCTCCGGATTAAAAATATTCAGGATTAAATGAGCGGCGGTATGGCAACATCGAAGTACAAAATATTGCAGGAACTCTTACCCTGGCTCGAAAAGTACGAACAGGAACAAGGCGCAACAGAAGGGCATTTACCGGATTTTCAGAAATGGCTGGGCGAACGCTTAACCCAGGCCCAACATGCGATGCCGGTTGCTGAACCCGACGAAGCCTTAGAAGGACAAATTGCGCGACACCTGACAATGTTAAATCGCTACGCCAAGTTTTATATAAAAAAAGCCCTGCACCAAACAGATTTTGTTTCTTTAGACGACTTTGGTTATTTAATGCATTTACTCGATGGCGGCAGCATGACTAAAACCACGTTAATCCAACGCAATATTCACGATATACCATCGGGCACCGAAATTATTAAACGGCTGCTGCGGCAAGGCTGGGTTACCGAAACCCGCGACGAACTGGACAAACGCAAACGCTATTTAACCATTAACGAAGCTGGTAAAGGGGCATTGTTTGCCTCGTTGGGAAGTTTGCGCCGCGTTTCTAAAATTGTAAGCGGCCACTTAACGTTAGAAGAAAAACAGCAACTACTCCGCATTCTAAAAAAGCTCGATGCGTTTCATCAGCAGCAATATTGGCCCAATAAAGAAAAATCGATTGAGGAGATAGTTTAATCCGTTGGGTTAAATTTGCTTTACAAGGTTAATATTTTAGTACAATTTGCAGAGGTAATTATTTTTTGAATAGATAATTGATACTGGTTTACTTAACTTTAATTTAATATAGCAATTTGGAGTGGGTATAATATCATTGGAGATTATGGTCCTCTTTCTTTATGTTTATTTCCAACGCTTTGTAGGCAGCTCTTGCTGCTGATGTGCGTGGTTAAATAATATTAATTAATAATATTGGTAAATACTTAGCAAAACAAGTATTTATCCTGGCTGGGGCTAATCAGAATCAGAGACTTCAGACGTAGGTAACCATCGTTTTGTAATTGGCAATTAATTTATTCTTCTTTTGGTAGGTAGGTAGGTAGGTAGGTAGGTAGGAGTTTGTAATATTTTTCGATTTTTTAACGAAAACAAATTTCTGGGGAACAGGAGGAAGGCCCACAAAGCCGAACAGAAATTCTTCTCCTTTGTAAGAAACATAACAAGATTTACCCGGCGGGGGCGCAAACTCACTTAAGGCTTCTTTTATTTTTTCAATCTCCTCTTCTATTACTGAAATTTCTTGTAGGCAATGGAATAACTGGTCTTTATAGTATTGCAATGCCACCAACAATTCAGTTTGGTGTTGCTTTTCGGGTTGTGCATTAACGTAGGGCCTTAGCTTATATAGGTCTTTTAATTTTAGTTGCTGTTGCTGGTGTTTATCTCTGCAAATTATATACTGCTCAACCAACTCATAGAGCTGCGTACTTTCAGTAGGATGTATGTTGGATGTGTCGCCTGATAACTCCATGGGTATTTTTACGGAATTTCAGAAAAAAAGATAACATCTGCGGTTTAATCTGGTTTAGCAAGCGCAACAGAAAATGGGGGAATAGCATGCTTATTTCTAATAAAATAAGTGAGCTTCAAAACGTTTTTTCTGTTGAGTTTCTGAAAGGCGTTATTGCTGTTTTATAATCTTCCGAATAGGAATTACGCTGGTCGCAATATTACGCCAATTATATAGGCATTTTATTTAAATATTAAATATATAGTATGGTTATAAAACAAAAAAGCCTTCCCAAAATGCGGAAGGCTTTTAACTAAATCAAATATTCAATTATCTGTCCAGCGGAATTTCGATGTCAATATTCACAAAGTGAATTTTATCATCAATCAGCATGGCTTCTACCACCGCATCTTTCCGGATTTTACCCGCCAGAATTTCTTTCGATAACTCGTTCAGGATTTTGGTTTGCAGTACGCGTTTCAGCGGACGGGCACCAAATTGCGGGTCGTAACCCAGCTCGCCCAGGTAGTCCAGTACTTCGTCGGTCGCTTCCAAACGGATACCAGCTTCCTGTAAACGGTCTTGGATGTGCTTGAACTGGATGGTAACAATCTTACGCAATTCGTGCTGCGCCAACGGACGGAACATAATCAGTTCATCGATGCGGTTCAGGAACTCAGGGCGTACGGTTTGTTTCAACAATTCAAACACCTCGTCTTTGGTGCGCTCAATAATTTGCTCCCGGTTGTAATCTTCCATTTCGGCAAAATTACTTTGGATAATATGCGCACCTATGTTCGAAGTCATGATGATGATGGTATTTTTAAAGTTGGCTACCCGGCCTTTATTGTCGGTTAAGCGGCCATCATCCAGCACTTGCAATAAAATATTAAATACATCGGGGTGCGCTTTTTCAATCTCGTCCAGCAATATTACACTATATGGTTTCCGGCGCACGGCTTCGGTTAACTGGCCCCCTTCGTCGTAACCCACGTAGCCCGGAGGTGCACCAATTAAACGGCTCACGGCGTGGCGTTCCTGGTACTCACTCATGTCAATCCGCACCATCGCGTTCTCGTCGTTAAACAAGAAATCGGCTAAGGCTTTGGCTAACTCAGTTTTACCTACCCCGGTAGTGCCCAGGAAGATGAACGAACCAATCGGCCGTTTGGGGTCTTGCAGACCTGCGCGGCTGCGGCGCACGGCATCCGAAATAGCCGAGATGGCTTCTTCCTGACCGGCTACGCGTTTACCCAATTCTTCTTCCAGATGCAACAGTTTTTCGCGGTCAGATTGCAGCATTTTGCTTACCGGAATACCGGTCCATTTGGCTACCACTTCGGCAATATCTTCGGAAGTAACTTCTTCTTTCAGCATGGCATCGCCGTTTTGCAACTCATCTACCTGCTTTTGCAATTCCAGCAGCTTGCGCTCACTTTCCTGAATTTTACCGTAACGCAGCTCGGCTACCCGGCCGTAATCGCCACTTCGTTCGGCTTGTTCGGCTTCTACTTTATAGCGTTCAATATTTTCTTTTTCGGTCCGGATATTGGTAATAATTTCCTTCTCGTTTTGCCACTTGGCTTTCAGTTCGTCGCGCTGACCGCTTAAGTCGGCAATTTCTTTCGATAATTGCGATTCTTTATCTTTATCGTTTTCCCTGCGGATGGCTTCGCGCTCAATTTCCAGCTGCATAATGCGACGTTGCACTTCGTCCAGTTCTACCGGCAACGAGTCGATTTCAATCCGCAGTTTGGCAGCGGCTTCGTCCATTAAATCAATGGCTTTATCGGGTAAAAAACGGTCGGAAATATACCGGCTCGATAACTCCACGGAAGCAATAATGGCATCGTCTTTAATGCGCACGCCGTGGTGCACTTCGTATTTGTCTTTAATACCCCGTAATATCGAAATCGCATCCGGAATGGTGGGCTCGTCTACGGTAACGGCCTGGAACCGGCGCTCCAACGCTTTGTCTTTTTCAATATATTTCTGGTATTCTTTTAGGGTAGTCGCGCCAATGGCGTGTAGTTCACCGCGAGCCAAAGCGGGTTTAAGTAAGTTAGCCGCATCCATCGCGCTTTCGCCCCCGCCGCCGGCCCCAATTAAGGTGTGCATCTCATCAATAAAGAGCACAATTTCGCCTTCGGCATCAATAACTTCTTTTATAACGGCTTTTAAACGTTCTTCAAACTCACCTTTGTATTTGGCACCGGCAACCAATAAACCCATATCCAAACTCATCAGGGTTTTGGTTTTCAGGTTTTCGGGCACATCGCCAGATACAATGCGTTGAGCCAGGCCTTCTACAATCGCGGTTTTACCTACCCCGGGTTCACCTAATAAAACCGGGTTGTTTTTAGTCCGGCGCGATAATATTTGCAGCACGCGGCGGATTTCTTCGTCGCGGCCAATAACCGGGTCTATTTTGCCGGCACGGGCCAGTTCGTTTAAGTCTTTGGCGTATTTTTTTAATGAGTTGTATTTGGCTTCGGCATTTTGGTCGGTTACGCGGTTGCCGCCGCGCAATTCTTTAATGGCGGCTTTTAATTGCTTTTCGGCAAAACCGGTTTCTTTTAGTAAAGAAGCAACCTGGTCGCGGCCACTCAAAATACCCAATAAAATATGCTCGATGGCTACAAATTCGTCGCCGAATTCTTTTAAGTAGGTAGTGGCTTTTTGTAAAGCCGCGGCGGCATCGTTACCTAAATACGGACTGCCACCGCTAACTTTCGGATAGCCGTTAATAATGCTTTCCAGGCGCGTGTTCAGTTGGTTCTGGTTCACGCCTAATTTCTTCACCAAAAACGAGAACACACTCTCGTCGGTCTGTTGAATTCCTTTCAGAATATGCCCGGTTTCAATCGCTTGCTGCTGATTGATGCCGGCAATCTCAGTGGCCTTCTGAATGGCCTCCTGAGATTTGATGGTATAATTGTTAAAGTTCATAGCCTTATTATTTATCTCCTGTTTTCTGTGAACTGTAATATCAAATTACCCGCCAAGGCTATTTTTAGTTGTTTTCCGGTAATATTGTCTGGTGTATTCTAGTATAACATGGCTTTTTAAGACTTTTTGTCGGATGCTTGGGGTGTTGCTGGTTGTTGCTGGTAAAGATTTGCTCTTGAAAACGTGATTCGCGCTAAAATTATTTAAAGATGATAAGCCAGCTGTATAAAGGCTCAGGCGTATTTAGGGGTGGGGTCTTAAAATAATTATTTATGGTTGTTCTGTTCTCAGGAGAATAACCAGGTCAGGAAAATATAGACGATTTTATACAGCTTAAATTTCTTTTTAATCAGCCGGATAGCTTTGTTTAAGTGATTTTCGATGTTACTGTTACTGGTATTTAATTGCCGGGCAATTTCGGTATTACTGTAGCCCTCCAGGCGGCTTAAGGTAAATACTCTTTGCCGGACCGGAGGTAAGTCCTGGCAAAAGTCCTGAATAATCTCATTCAACTCGCGGTAGCTCAATTCGTTTTCCGTGTTGTTTTCGGTGAGCGGCTGACCGGTTAAATAATGCTGATAAGCAAATTCGTATGCCCGGCGTTTGGCTTTGTTGTAAACTAAGTTCCGGGCAATGGTAAATAAATAATTATCAAAATTCAGTTCGGGATTTAGCAGGTGCTTTTTTTCCCAAACCTTTATAAAAATTTCTTGCACAACATCTTCCGCTTCGTCCGGATCGTACATCAGTTTATAAGCAAAGGCATATAGTTTAGGCCCTAATCTTTTATACAGCCTAATATACGCTTCCTGGTTACCCTCTGCTAAAGCCTGTACATCTTCCCTAAAATCATTAACCACCTGTAAGCTTTCGGACATGAGTAGGTGCTGTTTTAATTTCTATAAATATTATCTGAAAAGGATAGTTGTTTTAAAAAATAATGCGGAATCAATTGAAAATGTTTAAATATTCAAATATCAAATATGATAAAAGTAGAATAAAAATCTAAAACTCCCAACCAGAGTAAAAATATTTAACATAGCAGGTGGTGCAGTACACAGGTTAATGGTACTACTTAAAACCCGGAGTAGCCAAGGCTTATGGATAGCAAATTACTAGAGAAATTTTATAAAGGAGAATGTTCGGCGCAAGAGGTAAAGGAAGTGTTGCAATGGTTTAAAAATAATAACCTGCCGGATTATGAAAGGTTGTGGGAAGAAGCAGAAAATGAAGGTACTGCTGAATTTAAAGCAACTGACGTTTTACAGCAGCTTAAAACGGCTATTAGCTACCCGGGGCAGGAATTAACGCAAATTCCAGCCAATCCGGAAAACTTGCCAGAGCCCAAAGTTGTGCAGATGAAATCAAATACCTGGCAGGTATTATCTAAAGTGGCGGCGGTACTGTTGCTTCCGCTTTGTTTCCTGGTATTTTTTGCGAAGGATAAAATTAGCCGGAAAAATATTACGTACCAGTTGGTATTGGTACAAACCGGCTCCGGCGAAAAAAAGACGATAAGGCTAGCCGACGGCTCAGTGGTTACTTTAAACAGCCGGAGTAAAATCTGGTTTCACCGTCCGTTCCGGCCTAATACCCGCGAAATAAATCTTGCCGGTGAAGCTTTTTTTAAAGTTGCGCCCGATTCGCTTCGACCATTTATAGTAAAAAGCGGCATAATTACCACCCAGGCGTTGGGTACCTCCTTTAACATAAACCACAGAGCCCCTCAAAATGAAACAGTAGTGGCCTTGGTTACCGGTTCGGTAAAAGTTAACCAGCAGCAAAACGATAAAGGTTATTACTTAACCAAGTTACAACCCGGCGAGCATTTGGTATATCAGTATAATAATAACCGCTTTCGGGTAAGCGCTTTTAACACCAAAGATATTCTGGGTTGGCAGCAAGACATCCTTTACTTTAAAAAAGCTTCTTTAAACCAGGTTATTACCAAGTTGGAAAATTGGTATGGCGTGCACATAAAGCTGGCGGGCAATATTCCGGAAAATGCTACCAACTGGCATTACACCGGCGAATACAAAAACCAGAGCCTGGCTAATGTTTTAAGCGGCATTGGCTTTGTAAAAGACTTTGCCTTCCGGATCGATAAAAATAAGGTTCTAATAAATTTTAAATAAAGAATGAGAAAAAAATTACCTCCCTAACTTAATTATCGACTCGTCACGAATGGCCGCTGGTAAGCACCTATTGAATAGCAATTGCTTTTTAAGCTTCCGGGCACGCTTTACAATTACCTAAAATATCAATCATTATCCATCCTTAATTTTAAAATATGTCTACACATTTTTTACGTCCGAATTGGCGGACCGCCCAAAAAGTACTATGGGGTTTACTTTTCCTGGTAGTAACTTTTGCTGGAATGGCGGCTGTACCCAACCCCAATAAGCAGCAAAGCTTAAAACAAACCAAAATTTCGTTGCACCTCTCTAACGTTACCATAGCGGAGTTTATCCGGGTAGTAGAGGCCCAAACCGCTTTTAAATTTACTTTAGACGAAGAAGAGGTACGGCAGTCCGGGCAAATTTCAGTGTCGGTAAATAACCAAACGCTGGATAAAGTTCTGGAAAAAGTTGCCCTGACGAATAATTTAGAATTTAAACAAGTACAGAATAATATTCATTTAAGGCTGCGTAAAGCCAAAGTACCGGAAAATATACCCACCAGCAGCGCTGTTAACCCAGCGGTAACCATAACCGGTAAAGTAACCGACGAAGCGGGGGACGGATTACCCGGCGTTACGGTTCTGGAAAAAGGCACGGCCAATGGCACGGCTACCGACGCTATGGGCGCTTATTCTATAAATGTGGCTAGTGGCAGTGCGGTACTGGTTGTTTCTTTTATTGGGTACCAAACCCAGGAAGTAGCGCTAAACAACCGCACCACCGTAAATGTTGTGCTAAGACCCGATGCCAAAGCTTTAGAAGAAGTAGTAGTGGTGGGTTATGGTACCCAGAAACGTCAGGATGTTACGGCCGCCATTGCTTCGGTGCCATTAAAAGAGGTGCAGGATATGCCCGTTTCTAACATTGCTACCGCTATTCAGGGTAAAATTCCGGGCGTAGTTATTCAGCAGAGTAGTGGCTCGCCGGGTAGTACACCAGCCATTAAGGTTAGAGGCTTCGGTTCTATTAGTGCCGGCAACAGCCCCCTGATTGTGGTAGACGGTAATATTGTAAGCCCAACGGTTTTTAGTTTGTTAAACAGCACCGAAATTGAAAGCATTGATGTTTTAAAAGATGCTTCTTCTACAGCTATTTATGGATCGCGGGGCGCTAACGGCGTATTAATTGTAACCACCAAAAGAGGCAAATCGGGCCGCAACAATGTAAACCTCGATGTGTATTCCGGATTTCAGGAAGTATCAAAAAAAATAGATTTATTAAACTCACAGCAATTTGCCGAATTTTCTAAAGAAGCCGCCAACAATGCATATTTAGATAATGTGCCCGGGGCCAGCATAACCGCTCCCAATAATGTGCGGCCAAGCGATTATTTGCGTTACCGGTATCCGCGCGGCGAATCTTTTGAATGGTTAAACTTCGATGATCCGGCTAAAATTGCCGCACTGCCTTACTACGATTTTCAGGATATGATTTTCCGGAAAGCCCAAATGAGCAACTACCAGTTATCGGCCACAGGCGGCACCGATAAAGTGCAATACGCCATTAGTGGCGGATATTTAAAGCAAGACGGCATTATCGAAAAATCTACGCTCGACCGGTATTCTTTACGGGCTAATGTAGATGTTAATGTAAATTCAAAAGTTAAAATTGGTATAAACCTTAATCCCACTTACAAAATTCAGCAGGACGTAAACAGCAACGGGCACTGGGCCGATAATGGCATTATTAACGCGGCCTTGGCTGCCGTGCCCATGGCCCCCATCTATGCGGCCGATGGCGTAACTTACTCGTCTCAAACCGCTTTGGCGGCACCTTACAACTGGCCGGGCGTTACCAATCCTATTGCCAATATCCGGGAAAATAATATCGAGAACATAAGCACCAATATTTTAGGTAATGCTTATGCCGAATACAGCATTCTGGATTACCTCAAATACCGGGTGTCGGGTAACGTAAACCTGGGCAGTAACCGGCGCAATTCGTATCGATCGTCGCGTATTCCTTTAAACCAATTATTACCACCCAATATAGCTACTGCTTCTGCCTATTCTGAACAAGGTTTAAGCTGGGTGTTAAACCAAACCCTCAATTTTACCAAAACCATAAACGAGGATCATAATTTTGATGTATTGGTGGGTAGCGAAGTATATAAATACCAGTTCGAAACAAATAATGCCACCGGTACTACTTTTGCCAACGATATTGTACAAACGCTAAATGCAGCCGGTTTACCTACCGGGGTAAATTCCAGCAAAATAGAAAATGCCACTACCTCTTACTTTGGCCGCGTTGGTTATAATTATAAAGGTAAATATTTGCTGAATGCCTCTATCCGGCGCGATGGTTCTTCGGTATTTGGTCCGGAGAACCGCTGGGGAACGTTCCCGGCTGGTTCTATTGGCTGGCGTTTATCCGACGAAACCTTTATGCAGCGGTTTGCTTTTCTTTCCGAAGCCAAATTACGGCTTAGTTATGGCTTAGCCGGTAATAATGCTTTTAGTAATTTTTATCCTTATGTAGCTTCGGTTGGCGGCGATAACTACAGCTTTAACAATACCTTGGTTACCGGGTTAGCACCTACCTCGCTTGGGAATACCAAATTAAGTTGGGAAAAAAGCCAACAATTAGATGCCGGTATTGATTTGGGCTTTTTTAACCACCGTATTTACTTCAGCGTCGATTATTACAAACGGACTACCCAAGATTTATTATTGTCGGTAAATGTGCCTACTGTAACCGGGTTTGGCTCGGCGTTTAAAAACATAGGCAAAATGGAGAATAAAGGCTGGGAGTTTGCTTTAAATACCCGTAACCTAACGGGTGCCTTTACCTGGGATACTAATTTAAACCTGTCTTTTAACCGCAATAAAGTACTGGCGCTGGGGCCCACCGGCGACCCGATAAAGAGTGCCAGTGGGGTAGGCGAAACCAATATTACCCAAATTGGGTCGCCGATTGGTAGTTTTTACGGCTACAAACAAATTGGTATTTTCCAGGATCAGAACGAAATTGATAATTACCCCCACGACCCAACGGCCCGGCCCGGCGACGTTAAATACGAAGATGTAACCAAGGACGGTAAAATAACCGCCGATGACCGCACCATTATCGGGAACAACCAACCAGATTTTATTTACGGCATTAATAACTCCTTAAGCTTTAAAGGGTTTGATTTAAATGTATCGTTGCAAGGTGTACAAGGTGGCGAAATATTAAACCTAAGCCGGCGCTTTTTTGAAAACCTGGAAGGTGCCCAAAACCAGCTAACCACGGTTTTAAGCCGCTGGCAGTCGCCCAGTAATCCGGGCGATGGCAAAACGCCCCGCGCCAATGGCCGGCCTACCGGTAATAACAATGCTATTTCTACGCGTTGGGTAGAAGATGGCTCTTACCTGCGCATCCAGAACATAAGCCTGGGTTACCGGTTACCAAAAGCTTTGGTAGAAAAAGCCCGTTTGCAGCAAGCCCGCATTTATGTATCGGCTCAGAATTTACATACCTGGACCGATTATTTAAACTACAACCCGGAGGTGAGTAATTACGAAGGGGCACTTACCGGTGGTGTTGATTACGGTGCTTACCCTTTGCCCAGAACTTTTACCCTGGGCTTAAACCTTGGCTTTTAAAAAAACGGGTAATTATTTAATTAAAATAAAAGCAAAATGAAACTACAAAACACATATATATTACTGCTGTGCGGCGCACTTTTAAGTTCCTGCGGCGATAAATTCCTGGATTTAAAACCCATTTCATCGGCCACTACCGATAATTTTTACAACAATGCCGATGATATAAAAAATGCCGTTAACGGGGCCTACGCCTCTTTACAAGCCGGGGGAATCTCTACCAATAACTATGTTTTCGGCGAAATTCGCTCCGATAATACCGTACCCGTAGCTTCGGGTTCTGTTACGGATCAAGACGAGTTCGACCGTTTTTATATCAGAACCACCAATCCATTCATTAACGATCGCTGGAGCAATTGTTACCGGGCTATTGCGCGGTGCAATGCTATTCTGGATAGAATTGGCGGCATTACCATGGACGAAAACCTGAAAAACCGCTATACCGCCGAAGTTAAATTTATCCGGGGGTACGTGTATTTTGAATTGGTCCGGACCTACGGCGATGTGCCATTGGTATTGAAGGAAATCAGGAACCCCGACGAAGGATATATTTACGGCCGTAACCCCAAAACCGAAGTCTATAGCCAGATAGAAAAAGACCTGACCGAAGCCGAAGCCGCTTTGCCGGTTTCGTACACCGGAGCCGATTTGGGCCGGGTAACCAAAGGCGCTGCCAAGGCTTTACTGGGCAAAGTTTATCTGACGCAAAGAAATTTTCCGCAGGCGGCCGCTAAACTTAAAGAAGTGATAGATTTAGGCGTGTACGGTTTGCTGAATAATTATGCCGATGTTTTTAGTGTTACAAATGAATACAACCGCGAAATCGTGTTTGACATTCAGTTTAAAGCCGGCGGGGTAGGCGAAGGAAATTCCTGGCCTAATGCTTTTTCGCCGGAGAACTCGGGTAACGCGGTTATTCCGTTTGGCGGTGGCGGGAATAATCAGCCCTCTACCGACCTGATAAACAGCTACGAGCCCAATGATAAGCGCAAGGATTTTTCGTTAGCAACTTCGTATGTAAATGCCAGCGGCGTAACCATCCCGTATAATTTTGTGCGTAAATACCGCGATGTACCGGCTACCAACAACGACAACAACAATAATATTCCGGTAATACGCTACGCCGATGTTATTTTAATGTATGCCGAAGCATTAAACGAGAATGGCTATCAGGCCACCGGCGATGCTTTTAACTACCTGAACCAGGTACGCAACCGGGCCGGCTTAGGTAGCCTAACTTCCACCGAAATACCTAACCAGGAGGCTTTCCGGCTAGCCATGGAGCGGGAGCGCCGGGTAGAGTTTGCTTTTGAAAGTCATCGTTGGTTCGATTTGGTACGTACGGGCCGGGCCATAGCGGTCATGAACAGCAAAAAAGATCAGTTTCGGTTGGTTAAAACCTTAACCGAAAACGAAATGGTTTTTCCTATCCCGCAAAGCCAAATCGATATTAACAAAGATAAAATAGCGCAAAACCCCGGTTATTAATTTAATAAGCCGGTAATTGGTTGAAGGGTAAATATTTAGGTTATATAATTTGCTTTTTAGCCATTTACCAACTGTGCGGTTATTCTGGTTTTAGTTAATTTAATCTTTTCAGTTTACCAGTTACTTTTATGAATATTCTGGACCAAAATTATTTTGGTCCAGAATATTTTACTTTTATCAGCAATCAATATTTAATCCGCGTCTGGTTGCCGCTACTTCTCCCGCATTATATTTAAATCCTGCTTTATCCATGAAGAATATTATACAAAGGTACCTTCCGGTTTTGTTTATTTTGTTTAACCTGCCAGCACTGGGGCAAGGGCAAACAAAAGTCAATTTTAAGCAGTTAACCAATACGCACGATATTCCCCAATTGTCGGCCTGGGGGCCTTACGCTAAGAAATACGCTGGTATTTCGCATATATCGGCGTTAAAAACCGGGTTAAAGTTCGATTTTTCAGTAATGCCGGGTTATTACCGCAACAAAGTACTTATTCCCAATGTCCGGTTCGAATCGGGTTATTTTCCGTGGCAGGTAAGCCCCGACCTAACAACCGTTACGTACCGGTACGAACTAGAGTGGAAAGATCAGGTATTTGTAGATGTTACTTACCAGACTCTGGATAGCAGCCAGGTGTTGGTAAAGCTGAGGTGCGTAAACCAAACCACTTTACCCCAAAACTTGGCTTTGCACCTGATGGCCTATTTGGCTTACCCCGATGTTTACCCGGAGACCAGAATTAAACCTGCCAGTGGCGCTACCTGGCATAATGCCATTACCTACCAAAACCTCACGTTTGCTCAGCCCCGTCCTTCCGATGATTTAGTCTATGATGGCTGGATGCGGGGCGAAGCCCGGAAAGATAATTATGTAGATGGGAGCGCACTTGGGCAAAACTTTGGCCGCGACAAAGGCGATAAAGTAACCTATGCCATTACGGTTCCTAAGCAAAATGAAAAAGGCGAGATACATTTCCGGTACCGGCTGCCGGCCGGGCAAAAAGTTAGCTTTACCCTAAATGGTTTAATAAACCAGGCGGTAGAACTATCCGGTACTGGCAATTTTGCGTGGCTTAAAGTGCCTTACGCTGCTAATAAAGCTGGTAACCATACCCTTACTTTAACTTCGGCAGGAGGCAGCGCGGTAGAGTTAAACGGGTATTTTGTAGCGGAAACCGGGTTTTTACCGGAACAAGCCTTGGAGCCGCAACCTAAATTATTCACGCCCCAGATTTCTACGGGCAGCTCGCCGTCAGAATTAATTTTAAAATATCCCGACCTAACTAATTATTACGGTTTAACCTGGGATTTTTCGCCGTTTCAGGTAAGAGAATTGCTAAACGACGAACTGGATATATTTTTTAAAGAACACGTGCACAATCACGTAAGTGCCAAAATAAACGGCAACGACAATGGCCACTACATCAATGCTTTTTTACGACCCGTAGAAATAGCGCCGCAGAGCGAAAAAGTTATTTCGGCTTTCATTTGTACCGGTACCCAGGAACAGGTTAAAAAACTACTCTCGAGTTTCAAAACCACTCTTGCGGCCAGAACAGCTGCAAATCTGGCTAAACCCAACATATTACCCGAAGGAGAGCCTTACCAGTTTAGTCTGGGGTTAATGCAGGCGGCCACCCTGACCAATGTGGTATACCCGGTATATACCCAGCAGAGTTATATCCGGCATTTTACCCCCGGTAAATGGTGGAACAGCCTCTATACCTGGGATTCGGGCTTTCTGGGTTTAGGCTTAAGCACCATTGATGTTGCCAAAGCCATCAGTAATTTAAACGCTTATACCACCCCGGTGGGCAGTCAGTCTGCTTTTATTCACCATGGTTCGCCGGTGCCTGTGCAAATGTACCTGTTTTACGAACTCTGGAATAAAACCCAATCTACGGAGCTGCTAACCTATTTTTATCCCCGACTGAAGCAATATTACAACTTTCTGGCCGGTAAAGCCGGCAGTTCTACTACCCGCAATTTAAAATCTAACCTCATCCGGACCTGGGATTATTTCTATAACTCGGGTGGTTGGGACGATTACCCACCCCAGGCGGGGGTACATGCCCAAAAATTAACCCAATCGGTAACACCCGTGGTAAGTACCGCCCATTGTTTGCGGTCGGCTAAAATTTTACGCCTGGCGGCTATGGCTTTAGGTTTAAAAAATGATGTAAAAATATTTGATAAAGATATAGCTGATTTTACGCAGGCTTTGCAGCAACATGCCTGGGACCCGGAATCGGGTTATTTTAGTTATGTAGCGCATGATGCCGCGGGTAAGCCCAGCGGTTTCTTCAAGCATCCGTCCAGCGGTTTAAATTTTAACATGGGCCTGGATGGGGCTTACCCTTTGTTTTCGGGCATTTGCACGCCTGCCCAGCAGCAGGGTTTATTAGAAAAAATGTTCTCGCCTAAACACCTCTGGACTCCGGCCGGCATGGGCGTTGTTGATCAGTCGGCGCCTTATTACCGCATAGATGGTTACTGGAATGGCTCGGTTTGGATGCCGCACCAATGGTTTATGTGGAAAGCCATGCTGGATATTGGCCGTACCGACTTGGCATTAAAAATCGCCCAAAAGGGGCTGGAGGTCTGGAAAAAAGAAACTGATGCCTCTTATTATACCTTTGAGCATTTTCTGGCCCAGTCGGGCCGCGGTGCCGGGTGGCACCAGTTTTCGGGTTTATCTACGCCGGTACTTGCGTGGTTCGAGGCTTATTACAAGCCAGGTTCTGTTACCACCGGCCACGAAATCTGGCTAAAGAAAAAAGCTTTTAACACCAACCAAACCACCTTTAATGCTTCTTTAGAGTTCGATACGGCTACGCCTGCTCACAACCGATCCTTATTGGTTTGCATGAACCCCATCGAAGCTTACCAGGTAACTTTTGAGGGTAAAAATATTACGAGTACCTCGCCTTATAAAGGGCTTTTGCAAATAGATTTACCGGCCACTAACCGCCCGGGGCAGCTTAGCATTAAACCTATTAAGCAGTAAAATTGATATTCAGATTTTTAAATAAATTTGATTTTAGATAGCCCAATATTTTGGTATTTAATGGATTACCATGATAGCAGGTGAAAATTAATCTTCCGAATAGTTAGTTCTTGTTTACCACCAAAAAGCAGCCAGCGCGCCAGGGGAGAGATAGCCGTACCCTGGCGCGCTGGTTAATTTAGCTTCCTTAAATAGGAATATTTTTGAAGCAATTTGCTTTAGTTCATAGGTTCTATAATTAGTTCCTGAATTCGTTCGCCGTTATCGTTGGCATGGCCTGTATTAACTATAATTTTTCTTTTGTAAGATATAGCAAGTGGCCAACTGCTTTGCTCATCGTATGTATAGGTAGTGTAATCTTTTATATCCATTTTCATGGCGGCAAACTGCTTTTGGATTTCGGCTATTTTCTGGCTTTTTTCCGCTTCGCTTTTATAGCTTATATTGGCCGAAGATTTGGTAATTACTTCTTGTGAAGCCCGTAAGGCATCTTTTTCATCCAGCACCAATTCGTTAACCATGGTGTTGGTTTTAGTTGCCGCATTAAAGGTGTAATAAATTGTACCATTGGCTTTTAAGGGTGCACCGCCCATTAAATTGGGTAACAATTCCTCGTAAGTGAGGGTATCGTGTACATTAAACAGCCCCCCATACGGGCTGTGGAAATAAATTAATTCCGGTAAAACAAGTTTTTCAATTCCCTCTTTCGAACTATAGGCTTGTACCAAAGGCTCCAATGCTTTTTTTAAGTTTTCTTTTTTATCTGCCGGGGTGGCTTTAATAATCTGATTAAAAATATCTTTGGTAAGATCGCTTACTTCTTTCCAGTTTTGGATGCCCTTAAACGCACCCATTTCATCGGTAGAATATTTTATTTTCTGTAAATTATGCTTTGCAGTTACGGCTTTTGTTTCAACATCCATTTGGGGTGCATTGCTAAAAAGCTGGTTTTCGTACTGGTACTCTATATCATAAGCTTTCTTTTTAACATCCTTAATCTCAAACTTAGCAATGTAGGTGGTTGTTTCATCTTTATGCAGCTTGCCGTTCCGGTATTCAATTTTCTTCTTGGTAACCAGGTATTTTTTAGAATCGCCTTTTTGCCAATTTGCCACATAAGCAATAGTAGAATCTGTGGTTTGACCAAAGAGTACCGTATGAGTGAAAAGGGAAAAAATAAAAAATGGGTAGAAAATTTTTCTCATACTTAAATGTAAATAAACTATTAGGGTAAATTATTTAGAAAGATAACTGGTAAGAAAAGTATGCAGTAGGAAATGGGTTATTATAATTGGTAAATATATTAAATTTTATATATTTAAGTAAAATAAAAAGCCGATAGATATTCAACTACCGGCTTTCTAAATTTAAAGTAGGTAATATTAAGCTTGCTTTTTGCGGCCGCTGGCTTTTACCGGAGTTGCGCCAGGCTCGGTGGGGGTAGTTTTGGTACTACTTTTTTTCCGGGTGCCGGTACTGGTTGCTGGTTCGGTGGCCGCTGGCGTGGCCGGCACAATGGTACTTTTGGGAGTAGCGGCTTTTTTAGTAGTTGCTTTTTTGGGTTTAACTTCTTCTGATTGTTTGTGCATAACAGTAGCTAAAACCGAATCGGGTAAAATATTGCTTTGGGCAACGGTTAGTTTGGCTTTTAAAGTGGGCACGGCTCGGGCATTGCCTTTTAGCAGGGCTTCGTAACCGCCCTGGGCTACTTCTTCTGCCGAGGCTAAATCGCCCTGGGCTATTTTGCTGTCCTGGGCACCAGCTACTCTAAAAAAATTGGTATCGGTGGCCGGTGGGCAAAGCACTGTAACGGTTACGCCAGAATCTTTTAACTCTTCCTGTAAAGCTTCACTGAAAGACAGAATAAAAGCTTTGGTAGCCCCGTAAACGGCTTGCAGGGGAGCCGGCAGAAAAGAAGCTACCGAACCTAGCTGCAATATTTTGCCGGATTGCCGGGAGAGCATGGCCGGTAAAAACAACTTGGTTAATTGCACCAGGGCAATTACGTTTGTATGGATCATGGCGGTTTCTTTTTCCAGGTCCGTATCACGGAACATACCGTATTCGCCAAAGCCGGCATTATTGACGAGGGCTTCTATTTCCCAACCGCGGCGTTGTACTTCGGCGTAAATTTTGGCAGCAGCCCCATGTTGGCTTAAATCTGCCGGAATCGTATCGATGGGTACATTTGGGAATTCCTGTTGTAATTGGTTAACTGCGGCGTGCAGTTTATTTTCGTAATGCGCTACTAAAACCAGGTGGTATTGGTCGCGGGCAAAACATCGGGCCAACTCGTAGCCTATGCCGCTGGAAGCACCGGTAATAAGTACTGTTTTACCTGTTTTGTTTTCCATAATTTTATTTATCGTTTAATTACAAATCTTTCATTGCTGCCGGCCGGAAGCATGAAGAATTCTGGCCAGCCATAAAGCAAAATTTATGTAAATAAAAAAGCTCCCGGTAGCGCCAGGAGCTTTTTTATTTATTTTTTAACGTCTTCCAGTTGCTTGTGCACAATGGCTGCATTTATCGAGTCGGGGAGGGTGATGCCTTGGGCCGCGTACATTTTGGCTACAAACGTTGGCAATACGCGGGCATCGCCCTTCATTAAACCTTTGTAACCGGCTTTGGCTACTTCGTCGGCTTCCTGCACTTGCGAGGAGTTGGCAATTTTGCTGTTTTCCATATTAGCTACTTCAAAGAAATTGGTAGCCGTTGGGGGTGGACAAAGCACCGTTATGGTTACGCCTTTATGGTCTTTAATCTCGTCCTGTAAAGATTCGGAAAACTGCCGTACAAACGATTTGGATGCCGCATAAACGGATAGCAGCGGGTGCGGTAAAAACGAAGCGACCGAACTGACCTGCATTATTTTACCCGAGCCCCGGTTTACCATTTCTCTTAAATAGCGTTTGGTAAGGGTAACCAGGGTAATAATATTTAAGTGGATAAGCGAAATTTCTTTATCTAAATCGGTGTCCAGAAACTGGCCTCTTTCGCCAAAACCGGCGTCGTTTACTAAATATTCAATTTGCAGCCCTTTGTCTTGTACCGCCGAGTATAGGTTATCAGCAGCGCCATCTTTACTTAAATCAAAAGAAAGCGCTTCTACCTGAATTAAAGGAAACTCGGTTCTGATTTGCTGGGCCGCTTGCTGCAGTTTATCTTCCTGGTTGGCTACCATTACTACATTATGTCCGTCCTGGGCAAAACAGCGGGTAAGCTCGTAACCAATACCGCTGGAGGCACCGGTAATTAAAGCAGTTTTTCCTGATGTATTTTCCATATTTATTTCTTTATGAAGTTGTTCTCTCCTTTTTACCCGCATTGGGGTGTAAAAGGTTTATTTTTTTTCCGGAAAACGAACAAGCTTACTTAGTGGTGCCGAATTTTCGTAAGCTTTACTACTGAGCCGGTTACCATTTGCCTGAATACCCGGTAAAGTTCAAAAAAGAAGCTTACGGGTTTAAATATTTAAAAGGCTTTAAATTATTGTACTTCAGATTTTAAAGCCTTGGAATAATAATCGGCCAGGCGGGTAGGTTCCGGTAATTTGTGTTTACGGGTAGTAGCCAAGGCAATAGCGGTAGCAAATTCCAGATCCAGCAAGTGCCCCGCCGATACAAAAACCGGTAAAACATTGTCTTTAGTGCGTACCGTATGGGCAATTAATTCCTGGCGGTGGTAAACCGGGGTAATACTGCCTTTGGCAGAAGCCGGTAAATCGTATTTGCCAACCAATATTTTTTTAGCTACGCCCAGCGTGGGTTTATTTATTAAAACGCCCAGATGACTGGCAATACCCAGGCGGCGCGGGTGCGAAATACCGTGGCCGTCTACCATAATCAGGTCGGGTTTGGTTTGCAGTTTTTCGTAGGCCAACAGCAGGTTAGGCGCTTCCCGGAAAGCCAGAAAACCCGGTACGTACGGCAAATCTACGGGCGCATAATGCCATTGCTTTTCTAGTATTTCCAAATCGGGGTAGCGCAGCACCACAAACACCGACAAAATATTCTCGCCAATAAAAGCCGAGTCGCAGCCCGCAATGGTTTGCAAAGGAAAGTCGGGTTTCTGAATAATTACCTGTTGGCTCAATTCTTTTTGTCGCTCGGTTAAATTTTTAATTAAAACCGGGTCGGGCGGCGGTTGCGGGGCGTAATACATGCGCTAAAATTTAAAGGTAAACCCGGCAGTTTAATAAAGAACCGAGGGTAAAAGCTAACACGTAACCACTACGTCTAATGTTGCTCCCATAGTTAATTTTACCGGTTAAATACCTTTTACCATCTTTTAGGCACCGGCTTTTTAAACCGGTACTTTCCGCAAGGGCAAAAATAATTTAAAAATTATAGTCGGCTTGCAACCTTCTGGTTTAGAGAGGTATCCTGTAAATAAACCTGCACCTTAATCTCCTCCACTATGAAAACCGCCTTTAAAATTTCACAATTTGTATTTGCCTGTTTGGCAATTGGTTTATTTTCCGCTTGCGAGGATGAACCAGAAAACAATCCGGATACTACCACTCCCAACTGCTTTATTACCAAAGCCACCTTTGCCGGCACCGATGTTATGCAGTATCAGTACAATAACGAAAACCAGCTGCAACAGGTAGACTACACCGGCAATATTCTGCAGCAGGAAAATTATACCAAAATTTACGAGTACGATAACGCTGGCAGGGTAAGTAAAGAAATATTTAAAAACACCGGTGGCCAGGAATATTCTTACTTTACTTTTACTTACAACAACAAAAATTTAGTAAGCGCTATAGCTTTTTATACCCGCATTCCCGGCAATGGCAACTATAAACACGAGTACACGAAAGATATTATTTATACCGCCGGTAACCATATTGCGCAGGTAAATACCACGTATCCGCAAAACACGCAAGCGCACCGTTACGATATTTACATGTACGATGCCCAGGAAAATATTATTAAAATAATAGAAAACGCGGTAAATAATGGCGTAGCTATAAACGATGTAACCACCCAATATACCTACGATAATAAAAAGAATCCTTACCTGGCGGCTACATTTTTAGGCATTGGCCCAACTACTTTCTCCAAAAACAATGTACTGAGCGAGAAAACCACTTTTCATCTATCCGGCCAAATCCGGCAGTATACTTTTACCTACCAGTACAATGAAAAAGGTTTTCCGGTAAAACAAACCCAGCATTTAGGCAATAATATTTTAGAAGTAGTTAACGAATATAACTGCCCGGAGTAATGTAAGCAGCCCATATTTAGCGCATTTTAGCCAACCCGTTTTAGCTGTTTTATCAAGTCCCGATAACCAAAATATGTATTTAAATTTCCCCAAATTTTTAAAAGCAAAATGGCTGCTAACGGGCAAAAAATAAATTTTAGTTTTTCGGGTAAATGCGTGCAACCTTTTGGGTAATTCCCTAATCTTAAGACTGATTCCGCTTCTTTTACCGGCTTTTACCTGTACTTTATGAAATATATTTTCCGGTTTTGCTTACTCACATTTTTATGGCCTTTGCTCACGGCTTGTCCGGGCCCTATTGAACCTGTAGATTCGGCGTACCAACCTATCTTAATGAGTCGCAGCCAACTCGAATCATCGGTTACGTCTAAGCCGCCCATGGCTTTGGTAAACCCGGGTAAGTTGTACCGCTACGGTAATTATTTACTTATAAACGAGCAGTACAAAGGCGTTCACATTATCGATAACCAAGACCCCCAGGCGCCGGTAAAGCTTGCTTTTATTCAGGTGCCCGGCAATATAGATTTTGCTGTGAAAGATAATATCATGTACGTAGATAACGCCGTGGATTTAGTGGCCCTGGATCTGCAAAATTTAAACAATATTCAGGTAAAGCAGCGCATCCGCAATGCCTTTCCGGCTTTACTGCCGCCCGATAATAATCAGGGCCGGTTTTACCTGGGCGATGCCCCGCAGAATACCGTGATTGTGGGCTGGGAACTCGCTAAAACCAAATAACTATGAGAAGTTTATTTAACTATATTTTACTCGTTTTACTGCCGGCCATTGTTATTATTGCCTGTACCAAAAGCGATAGTGTGGCACCCGGTAATCAATCGGCAGGCGGTACCGGGCAGGGTGGGTCTACAGCGCGGTTTGCCATTACTGGTAATTACCTCTATACTGTAGGGAGTAATCATTTAAGTTTGTTCGATATCAGCCAACCGACACAGCTTCAGAAAAAACAAGACATACCGCTGGCCTGGGGCGTAGAAACTATTTTCCCGTACGCCGATAAATTATTTATTGGCACCCAAACCGGGATGCACATTTTTAGCATCGAAAACCCGGAAAACCCCAAGCATGTATCGCAGTACCGGCACGTTGTAAGCTGCGACCCGGTTGTAACCGACGGCCGCTACGCCTACATAACCTTAAGCACCGGTACTAACTGCCGCCAGGCCATTAACCAGTTGCAGATAGTAGATTTACAAAATATTACCAATCCAGAGTTGGTGGCCCGCTACGACATGACCAATCCGAAAGGTTTGGGAATTGACCAGCATACTTTATTTGTATGCGACAACGGTTTAAAAATGTACGATGCCCGCGACGTAAACAACCTGGTTTTAAAACAACAATTTCCAATAGATGCCCACGATGTAATTCCCAACAACGGCCACCTGCTGGTAATTGGCAGCGACGGGTTTTACCAGTACCGCTATACCCCCGATGCCCTGCAATTATTAAGCAAAATTCCGGTGCAGCCGGAGAAATAATGGAGTTGGGAGATAGGTATGTTTTTAAAAAAGATTTGGTGGCTGGTGGTATTTAGCTTAGGTATTAGTCCGGTTATGGGCCAGGAAAAAGTTAACGCAATTACCGTTACATTTAGTCCGCAGCATTTAATGGTCGATGGCCTGCACCTGACTTTTGAAAAACCCAATGCCCGCCACAGCCGCCGCAGCCTGTTATTTTCGCCACACTTTTACTTAGGTAAAACCCGCACCCTCGATTACTTATCGTGGCACCACGACGATTACCCTGAAAATGCCGCAGTAAAAGGTTTAGGTCTGGATGTGCAGCAAAGATGGTATTTTTCTGAAAACACTAATATTCGGAAAGAAAGAACGTACCTCGCGTACGGGTTAAACCTGCACCATTTTGCCGTGGGGTACAAAAAAGAAGCCTGGGCCGAAACCACCGAAGCCGATGGCTTAACGTATTACCACCTCCGGATGCAGCCTGTGCAAACAAAAATAAACCGCTTAGGAGCAGTGGTCCTGTTTGGTGCCCAAAATCCCTTTATTGGATCGCGTACGGTTTGGGATATTTTTGTGGGTTTAGGTTATAACCACAGCTTTAGAACCGCTGAAGTAAGCCGTTTCCGGTACAATCGTAATTTTCTCGATTACGGTTATACAGGTTTGTATTTCCTGGCCGGTCTGAAAGTGGGCGTGGTGCTATAAAATCGAATAGTTATTCCCTGCATACTCGTTTGCTTATCTGCAGTATCGCAATGTTTGCCGGCTTTCACCTGCTTTGTTTCTGGCCTTTTCCCCCGTTGGCCAGGTACAGTATTTTAAGCTGAGTTATATGCTGAATTTATCTCTTCTGCGCAATTTATTTAGTTTAAGGATTTTAAAACTGTAGGCAGCGGTAAATTCTTCAGTTAATAAATATTCATTTCATCTTTTAAATTATCCCAAATAGGATTTAGAAAAGATGAAGTTCTGTTCCTGTTTAAATCTGATGGCAAAGCCAAGTCTTTAGCGAAAGACTTATACAAGCTAGTTTGCATTTAACTTATTTGGGTTTTAACCACCGGCTTTTGTGGCATGTTTGGGAGAGTTATCGGGCTTCCTTTTATTTTAATCTAAAATTTAAAGATTTTATGTAGATTAATTCTGAAAGATTAAATAATTTAGCTTTCACGAGAGGAAAATACTAAATATTTGCCGGATGTACTGCATTTTTTTAATTCAGAACGGTCCGGCTGTTAGCGGGCTTTCGGGCTATCACTATCCTGCATGTTCAATAAAAAAAGTTTTCGCAGTACGCTTATCCTGGCTATACTATTACTAAGCCAAGTAACCAGTAGCCAAGGGCAGGTTTTTACCATGAACGAGGCTTTGCAAACCGCACTGGCCAATTATGGTACCGTTAAAGCCAAAGCCAATTACGTGCAGGCTTCGCGGGCTGCCGTCAGGCAAACCCAAAAAGAATATTTACCTAATTTTAGTGTGTCGGGCCAGCATGATTATGGCACCATTAACGGCCAGAACGGTGCCTTCTACGGTTTCCGGGGCTTAAACTCTTCTTCTTCGGGGCCGGCAATGGAAACCCAGAACTGGAACGCCGCTTTTGGTTCTTTGTATTTGGCTAACCTGAGCTGGGACTTTTTTTCTTTTGGACAGGCGCGCGAAAGAATACAGGTAGCCAAAGCTGCCCAATCGCAAGACGAAGCCGATTTTATACAGGAACAGTTTCAGCACCAGGTGCGGGTAGCCGGCGCTTACCTGAACTTGCAGGCGGCCCAACGCCTGACCCGGTCGCAGGAACGCAACCTGGAACGGGCATTGGCCCTGAAAAACGTAGTAGTAGTCCGCGCCAAAAATGGCCTTAACCCCGGCGTTGATTCTTCTTTGGCCAATGCCGAAGTTTCGAGTGCGAAAATTGCGCTTACCCGCGCCCTGGATACCGAGCAGGAACAAGCCAACCAACTGGCGCAGTTATTAGGGGTTCCGCCCCAGAAATTCACGCTCGATACTTTGTTTGTCACGCGCGTACCCGTTGCTTTTGCCGCGCCTGCCGCCGCTCCCCCCGATAATCACCCGGTGCTTTCTTTTTACCGGAACCGGATAGACCTGAGCCGCCAACGCGAAAAATTTATTCAAACGTTTAAGTATCCGACTTTTTCTTTGTTTAGCGTGCTGCAGGGGCGGGGTTCTGGTTTTAGCCACGAATACAATATAAATCCGGAGGCTTTTACCCGGAACTACCGCGAGGGCATTACGCCCACCCGCGGCAATTATTTATTTGGGGTGGGCATGGTCTGGAATTTAACCGGCTTGTTACGCATACAACAACAGGTGCAATCGCAGGCGTTTACCTCGGCCGCATTAAAAAACGAATACGATTTGGTAAACCAGCGCTTAACGGCACAAGTAACCCTGGCCGAAACAAAAATCCAGAATGCCTTGAGTAATTACCGCGAAGCCCCGATTCAGATTCAGGCCGCTACCAGTGCCTACGGCCAAAAAAATGTGTTGTACCGCAATGGGCTGGCCACCATTGTAGAAATTACCCAGGCGCTTTACACCTTAAACCGGGCCGAAATAGACCGGGATATTGCCCACAGCAATGTATGGCAGGCGTTGTTGTATAAAGCAGCCGCCAGCGGCGATTTTTCACTTTTTACTAATGAGTTTTAGCGCCAAAGACGCTAAACTTAATTATCATATAAAAACAAAAGTTATTAAGAAGGTTAGGGGAGAACAAAAGTTAAACCGACCCTAAAAAACTAACTACTAATAACTAAAAATTAATTACTTTTTAAATGGATTTAATTAAAGGTGCGCTGCGCAAACCTATAACCATCATGGTGCTGGTGGCCGGGCTTTTTTTCTTCGGGATTAATGCTATCCGGAATATTAAGATAGATATTTTCCCAGACCTGAACCTGCCGGTCATCTATATTTCGCACCCTTATGGCGGGTACGCACCCGAACAAATGGAGGCTTATTTTGGCAAGCAATACGTAAACCTGATGTTGTACGTAGCCGGGGTTAAAAGTATTGAAACGCGCAATATTCAGGGGCTAACACTCATGAAACTTACCTTTTACGAAGGTACCAACATGGCCCAGGCCGCCGCCGAAGT
>NZ_JBMQUD010000112.1:0-5902 GCF_057359045.1 Adhaeribacter sp. | reverse complement strand
CGATATGTTTTGAATTCATCACATCATATGCTCCACCATATGCTTTTCGGGTGATTACCGTAATGCGCGGTACGGTTGCTTCGCTGAAAGCATAAAGAAGTTTTGCCCCGTTGCTTATAATAGCATTCCATTCCTGGTCAGTGCCCGGAAGAAAACCGGGAACGTCTTCAAATACCAGCAAGGGAATATTAAAGCAATCGCAAAAACGTACGAACCGGGCAGCTTTGGTGCTGGCATTAATATCTAAAACGCCGGCTAAAACCGCCGGTTGGTTGCCTACAATACCAATACTGCGGCCGGCCAGTCGAGCAAATCCCACTACTATATTTTCGCCAAAATTCTGATGAACTTCAAAAAAACTGCCTTCATCTATAATACCCAAAATAACCTCACGCATGTCGTAAGGCTGATTGGGGTTTTCCGGAATAATATTATTTAATACTTGGCGGCTCTCGTCGGCTTCAGGCTGGTAGGACAGGGCAGGGGCTGGTTCTTCGCAGTTCTGCGGAATATAACTAAGTAATTTTTTTATATTCTGGATGCACTCCAGTTCGTTGGCGCAAGAAAAATGCGTTATGCCACTTTTGGTACTGTGGGTACTGGCCCCACCTAGTTCTTCGGCGGTAACGTTCTCGTGCGTAACAGTTTTTACTACGTTTGGCCCCGTTACAAACATGTACGAGGTTTGTTCAACCATTAAAATAAAATCGGTAATAGCCGGCGAATAAACTGCGCCTCCCGCACAAGGACCCATAACTGCCGAAATTTGCGGAATAACGCCTGAGGCCAGTGTATTGCGGTAAAAAATATCGGCATAGCCGCCTAAAGAAACCACACCTTCCTGAATACGGGCACCGCCAGAATCGTTTAGGCCAATTAATGGTGCGCCGTTATTCATGGCCAAATCCATTATTTTAACAATTTTTTCGGCGTGGGTTTCGGATAAGGAGCCGCCAAAAACGGTAAAATCCTGGGAAAATACATATACCAAGCGGTTATTTATGGTGCCGTAGCCCGTTACTACGCCGTCGCCTAAATAATATTCTTTATCCAAGCCAAAATCTTTGGAGCGGTGCATGACAAATTTTCCGATTTCCTCAAAAGAACCAGGGTCCATGAGTAAATCAATGCGTTCGCGGGCAGTAAGTTTACCTTTTTTATGTTGGGCTTCTATGCGGTCTGTTCCACCTCCTAGTAAAGCTTCGGCATTTTTTTGTTCGAGTATCTGAATTTTACTTAACGCTTTGGTCTCTGACATACAAAAGTTGTATCTACAAGAATCTCCAAATTTAGGAAACTCTTCTGTTTATTCCTGAAAAACAGGCTATTTTATTCTTGTTGAAGCAAAAAAAAAGGCTGACAACTAAGCCAGCCTTTTTTTACCAATAATAATTTATTCACCGGTTTTAGGATCGGCCGGAGTAGATTCTGAAGATTCTTCGGGAAGCTTTGGTTTACCGCTGTTTTCGGAGCGGAACGTTAAAACTTCTTTGTCATCTTCGTGGTCGGCAATAATAATGTCACCGGCATTTACATCGGCTTTTAAGATCTCTTCGGCAATTGGGTCTTCCAAATATTTCTGGATAGCCCGGTTCAGCGGCCGTGCCCCATACTTAGGATCATAACCTTTTTCGGCTACAAAGTCTTTTGCCTTATCGGTCAGTTCTACTTTGTAACCCAGGGTTTCTAAGCGGTTAAACAGCTTGCTCAAGGAGATATCGATAATTTTATGAATATCTTCCCGGCCCAAAGAATTAAACACAATCACATCGTCCAGACGGTTCAGGAATTCCGGCGAGAAAGTTTTTTTCAACGCATTGGAAATGGTTCCTTTCATGATGTCGTCGAGGTTATCTTGTTTGGCTTTGGTAGAGAAACCAATACCCGCTCCAAAATCTTGTAAATCACGGGCCCCAATGTTCGATGTCATGATAATAATGGTGTTCCGGAAGTCTACTTTCCGGCCTAAACCATCGGTTAAAACGCCATCGTCGAGTACCTGTAACAACAGGTTGTAAATATCAGGGTGCGCTTTTTCAATCTCGTCTAACAAGATAACACTGTACGGTTTCCGGCGGATTTTCTCCGTTAACTGACCACCTTCTTCGTAACCCACGTATCCCGGAGGCGCTCCAACCAAACGCGATACACTGAATTTCTCCATGTATTCGCTCATATCAATGCGCACCAGCGCATCATCTTTATCAAACAAATAGGTAGCCAATACTTTGGCTAGCTCCGTTTTACCAACCCCGGTTGGGCCTAAGAATACAAAAGAACCAATTGGTTTTTTCGGGTCTTTTAGACCTACGCGGGTCCGTTGGATAGCTTTTACCAGTTGCTTGATGGCTTTTTCCTGGCCAATTACTTTGTCCTGAAGCTCATTGCCCATGTTTAGTAATTTCTGACCCTCGTTCTGAGCAATCCGTTTTACCGGAATACCGGTCATCATGGCAATTACTTCAGCCACGTTTTCTTCTTTAACGGTATAGCGTTTTTTCTTGGTTTCGTCTTCCCAGTTTTTCTTCGCTACATCTAGTTGGTCGAGCAGGCGTTTTTCTTTATCGCGCAGTTGCGCGGCCTCTTCGTATTTCTGGCTCTTAACTACCCGATTTTTCTCGGTTTTAATATTCTCAATTTGCTCTTCCAGTTTAAGAATATCTTCCGGTACCACAATATTGTTAATGTGTACGCGGGCACCGGCTTCGTCCAGAATATCAATGGCTTTGTCTGGTAAGAAACGGTCGCTCATGTACCGATCCGATAATTTAACGCAGGCTTCAATGGCCTTGTCGGTATAAATTACGTGGTGGTGATCCTGGTATTTATCTTTAATGTTGTTCAGAATCTCAATGGTTTCTTCCGGCGAAGTTGGATCTACCATTACAATCTGGAAACGACGGGCCAAAGCACCATCTTTCTCGATGTACTGACGGTATTCGTCTAAAGTAGTGGCGCCAATGCATTGAATTTCGCCGCGGGCCAAAGCCGGTTTAAACATGTTAGAGGCATCCAAAGATCCGGAAGCGCCACCGGCGCCCACAATGGTATGCAACTCATCAATGAATAAAATAACATCCGGCGATTTTTCCAGCTCGTTCATTACGGCTTTCATCCGCTCTTCAAACTGGCCGCGGTATTTGGTACCGGCTACTAGCGAGGCTAAGTCTAAGGTAACCACGCGTTTGTTAAACAGCACACGCGATACTTTTTTCTGCACAATGCGCAGCGCCAGGCCTTCGGCAATAGCGGTTTTACCTACACCAGGTTCACCAATCAAAATTGGGTTATTTTTCTTCCGGCGGCTCAATACCTGGGCCACCCGCTCAATTTCTTTTTCCCGGCCCACAATTGGGTCCAGTTTATCGTCTTCGGCCAGCTTAGTCAGGTCGCGGCCAAAATTATCGAGTACCGGGGTACGCGATTTTTCGCCGGGTTTTTTAGCAGTGCTGCCCTTAGAAGAGCTGGAGCTGCCAAATAATTTATCGTTATCGTTATCATCATCGGTGTCCGACGATGCCATTGGATTATTGTTCTGATAATCCAAGGAGTCTCTGATTGCTTCGTAGTTCACGTTAAATTTGGCTAGGGTTTGTGATGAAATATTATCTTCATCCCGCAGGATGGAGAGTAATAAATGTTCCGTACCAATAATATCACTCTTAAATATCTTTGCCTCCAGGTACGTAATTTTTAATACTTTCTCGGTTTGCTTCGTAAGCGGAATGCTGCCGGTAATACTGGTATTATGCGATGCGGTATTGCGGGTAGCCTGCTCCAAAGCATATTTAAGTTCGTCTATCGAGACGCCAAGTTTCTTTAACAAGGTAATGGCGGTGCCTTCGCCTTCCCGGATCATGCCTAATAATAAGTGCTCGGTACCTATATAGTCATGCCCCAGGCGAATAGCCTCCTCCCGGCTGAGCGAGATTACCTCTTTCACTCTATTTGAGAATTTAGCTTCCATTTATATTCTAAAAAATAAAAAGTAAGTAAAGTTTAGTTTTATTTGATGCTTGCCCAACAGCTTTTGCCTCTCTACATAACAAGCAGTGCTTTTTTATATTTCGGGGGCGGCAGGGGTAACTTGCAAATAAAATACAGTTTCCGGGCCTTGTAAAAACAATACATCAATTATACTTAAGTCAGGTACAAATTGTTTGCCAAATACCTGATTGTATGCCTTATTGTCCAAAATGGCAGAATTTAATTTGGGATGTATCTTACCCCGGCAATCGGCAACCTCTTCCGGATACGTCGGAATATACGATTGGGTAAACGAAATCGGTTTTTTAATATTCAGGCATTTAAAGTAAAAACGCAAAAGCTGCAAATTTAATTCGAATAAGTACCTGGTTTTTTCGGCATAAATCTGGTGCAGGTAATCGCTGTAGTAAGTAAAGAACGGGGCACTGCCATACGCCGACCGGATACTGCGCCAGTGCACGTTTATCCAATTCTGACTGTAATCAATTTCTAGTTCGGTTATTCTGGTTTTTCGGTTTCCTTTCTTTACCGGAATAGTTAAATTCTGCGGACCATGCGCCGTCAGAATCCGGCACCTATTGCGGTAACTTTGTTTAATGTAATGTTCGTGTTGTTCAATTAAAATACTATCGGCCCGGAGCACCCGCTCAAAATATGAGATACTTGGGTTATATTGTATTTCGGTTAATAAAATCATGGAGTTTAAGCAGCAGCCTTTTGACTTTTGCTATATTAGCACAATTTTATCTTAATTCGATTTTAAATTAAGAATTACTTTTTACAAGAACAAATATCGTGCTTAAAAAACTAAACCTGCGCAAACGGGATTACCCGCTCTGGTTTTTGCTGCAAGGTTTGTCGCATTTACCGTTTGGCGTCCTGTATGTATTGGCCGATGCCGTATACTTTTTGCTTTATTATGGCATACGCTACCGCCGGAAAGTTGTTTATACAAATTTAAAGAATTCTTTCCCTGATAAAGGAACTGCTGATATTGAGGTAATTGCCAAACAATTTTACCGTAACCTGGCTGATATTATTTTTGAAACGATTAAGCTGGGCAGTATTTCGGCCGCCGAGTTGCAGAAAAGAGTAGTTTACCGCCACACTTCTGTATTACAACAATACATAGATGCTGGAAGTTCGGTTATTGCTTTAAGCTCCCATGCCGGCAACTGGGAATGGGAACTGGCTGCATCGCCGCCGGTTTTTACGGCCCCCATGGATGGCGTGTATAAACCCTTGAGTAATTCTTTCTTTGAAATTTACCTGCGGTTTTTGCGGAGCCGGCTGGGGGCTTACCCGGTACGCATGAAAGAAGTATTGCGGCATTTGCTCCGGCACCGGCAGGAACCCCGCATCCTGTGTTTACTTTCCGACCAGATTCCGCCCCGCGGCGAAATACAATACTGGACAAACTTTTTAAACCAGGATACGGCTTTTTACGTGGGTGCCGATAAACTGGCGGCCGCTTTTAAGTACCCGGTAGTATTTGTAGGGGGGCGCAAAATTAAACGAGGCTACTACGAATACACTTTTGAATTATTGGCCGAACCCGGGAAAGTGGTCGCCGCAGATGGTTATGCGGTAATTGAAGTTTACGCCCGCAAACTGGAAGATTGGGTGCAACGCTATCCGGCCGATTATTTGTGGTCGCACCGCCGCTGGAAACACCAGCGCCCAACCCAATAAGAGCATGGCCGGAAATTAAGCCAGGTATAAATTAATTATTTTATGTACTGAAATTTGCTGCCAATTTAATTATAAAATTATTAGATAAATTTGTGTTTTTGTAACTATAAGTAACTTGTTGGTTAAATTTTAGGTAAAATTAATTATAATTTCCCCAGTTTTACCGCTGAATCAGACTTTACCCGACATGCTAAAAAGCTTAAAGCCCAGATTTTTTAACCGG
>NZ_JBMQUD010000111.1:0-89716 GCF_057359045.1 Adhaeribacter sp. | reverse complement strand
GTTGGCACCCGTACTGGCCGCTTATCATTCATTTCTGAAACCGCATTTATCAAAAGAAAAATACCAGCAGTACCGGCAAGTATGTCTCGAAAAATGGACCGCTTACGACCGGCACAAAGTGGTGCGCTACTGGACTGAAAGCGATAAGTGGGTAGATATTGGCTTTCAGGAATTTAACGAAATGGGCAATGCCTTTGGGCAATCGGTGTTCAGTAATCTATTTATGTATTTGAGCGAGCAGCACGAGCCGGACGGCAAACCAGAGCAGTTTCTGAAATGGGCCCAGGAAAGTGCGGCAGATATTATCAAGAATTGGGATTTTAATAACCCGCGGCACATGTGGTGGATCCGGAACGCCGAACATATTACCCCGCAGGCCCTAGCTTTCTTTTTAATGGTTGCGCCCGATAAAGCCCCGGCCGGAACAAAAGAAAAATTAATGGCCTGGCGCGACCACATGAAAGCCAAAACCGCAAATCTCTGGCATTACCGGGTACATAGCGAAACCGAGTGGGCGCATCCTAAAACAAAAGAATTAGGTGGCGCACCCGCTTTAGGCGGTTCTATGTTTGCCGTTAGTCATTTGCTCCAGGACCCAGAGCTGCGGGCAATTGGCTGGTCGCAGGTAAATTTTGTATTTGGCGCTAACCCGGTAGGGGCCCACATCAGCAATAAAAGCCCCGAAAGACTAGCGTTAAACGGATATTGGGAAGGCGTAGAAATAGGCTGGCCCTGGGCGTATAAAAATGGCTACGGCTTGCTGGGCAAAGTAAGAGGTACTTTAGACGGTACACCCCTGGATAGCCATTTTCCGCGACCAAGACAAATGAGTGCAACTGCCGCTAATGCCGAACCATTACCCGAAATTACGAATGGTTCTTACGGCACCGAAGGCTGGGCCATTTCTAACCGGGGCTGGATGGCTACCCTTACTTTTTCTACGCTGGGCTCGCACCAGGTACGCTTATTAAATAAAACCGGAAAAAAAGAAATAACCACGGCTAAACCAAACCAGGAAATAATATTAGAGCTGAAAGCCGCTTTAAATCAGGATTGGCAAACCGCCGAAAAAGCCTGGGTAGAAGTAGCGGCCAATGATCAGCCTTTCGAGAAAGTAACGGTAACCGAAACCGGACCCAATACGGGTATTTTCCGGTCAACATACAAAGTAGGTAGCAAGGGTAAGCTTCAGGTAAAATACGGTTACCTGGGCTTTGCTAAACAAGCCAGCTTAGCCATAAAATAACAGGTATAACCCCATTCTATTCAGCCGAATTAATATGATACCAACCCGAAAGCAGAAACTATTTGTATTAAATTATTTACCGCTAAGCTTGTTGTTAGGGGTATTTAGTTTTGTAAGTATTCGGTGCAGCACACCCGCTGGGCAAGCCTCCGCAAATAAAAATTTAACTTTAAAGAATAACCAGTTAAATATCAGCTGGCAAAAGAACGAACAGGGCTGGCAGGTACAGCAGGTGCAAGTAGCCCAAAATAATGGCTGGGTAACGGCCGAGATGCCTTCCGGCGAATATACCTTTTTGTATTCGCCGACCAGACCTGATAGTACGCCGGTAAAAATCATGCACCAGGGCCAGGAAGTTAATATTCCGGAAGAATCTTTTAAATATATCCGGCCAACGTGGTTAAAAGCCATCAGCCCGGTAGGTATGAATATTGCCGGACAGGCCATTCATTTTTATCCCGGCGCGGGCGAACAGCAAGCCACCGGCCAAATAAACTTCCGCCACGAAACCACCACCGCCATCGTTAGCTCCGATTGGGCTTTAGACGAAAAATATCCGAACGATATATTGGTAACCTTATCGCTTACGGCCAAGACCGACGGCTATTATTCTTTGGCAACGCCTACCTTAACTACCGTGCCGGAGACCTCGCTCACCTGGGGAATATTGCCGGGTTATTTTCAGGGGAAAGCTTTGCAACCCAACTTTGTACTGGCAGCCGCTTACGGGCAAGGCATTCCGGATAAACCTTTTGTGGTCCGGGAGCGCACCGCATCTACCTTGGCTCCTATTTTAAGCTCTAAAACTGGGGTTAGTCTGGCCGTTATTCCGGAGCCGGGCGTAGGGCGCGACCCTTGGGAAAAAGACCAGAATACCCACAACCAATGGCAATTGGGCTTATCGCTCATGAACCGGAAAGCGCAACTTACGCCCACGGCTTACCACCCGGTTTTAGGCCAGAAAGGTTCTAAACTAAAGGCCGGCGAGCAAATTCAGTATCGTTTCCGGTACACACTGCAAGCCGCCGATTGGTTTACCGTTTACAAACACGCCATTTACGATATTTATAAGTTCACCGATTTTTTAGCCTTAAAACAAACGCAGCAATCGCTCACCGACCGCTTACTGGCGATGCACAAATACGTGATAAACGACAAAACCTCTTTGTGGAACGAAGTAGAATTTGAAGGAACCAAAATAGGAGCGCAATCTTATTTGGGGGGTGTAGTAGGGGCCGATAAAGATGCGATTAAAAACTCCGATTACGGCGCCATGTGGATGCTGGCTACCATTACCCAAGACCCGGTATTGCAGAAAACCCGTTTGCCGTTTGCCCGCAATTTTAAATTAAAGCAGCAGGAAGATAAACCAGGCTTTTTTCAGGGGGCGGCTGTGGGTCAATATTATTTATATAAGAGCAAAAAGTTTGTCGAGGAATGGGGTTCGCACGTGGAGCCTATCAGCCTGACGTATTATACCATGCTCGATTTAGGCAATATTTTATTGTTTCAGCCAAACGATAAAGAACTGAAAGAACGGTTGCGCCTGGGAGCAGAGCGTTTGCTAACCTGGCAAAAACCGGCCGGCAACTGGGACGTTGCCTACGACCGTAACACGCAAAAGCCTGTTTACACCGATTTAACCGATTTGCGCCCTACTTTTTACGGGTTAATTGTAGCTTACCGGATTTTAGGTGATAAAAAATATTTAGAAGCCGCCGAACGCGGAGCCGATTGGTTTATTAAAAACGCCGTTGATAAAGGTCATTTTACGGGTGTTTGCGGCGACGTACGCTTTGTAAACGATTTTGCCACTGGTCAGAGCGCCCAGGCCCTGCTGGATTTATACGATATTACCCAAACCGAGCGCTATAAAGCTGCCGCCATTGAAGCGGCTCGCATTTACACCGCTTCTATTTATACCCACCCCATCCCGACGAACCAAAGTAAAACCGTAAAAGGCATAGCCCGCAAAGACTGGCAAATCAGTCAGGTAGGATTAAGCTTTGAGCACGGCGGCACCATGGGTTCGGCCAACGGGAACGGACCGATTCCGCTGGCCAGCCATGCGGGTTTGTTTTTGCGCATCAGCCAGCTTACCGGCGAACCGCTTTACCGCGATATGGCCCGGGCCGCTGCTTTGGGCCGCGATGCCTTTGTAAATCCGCAAACCAGCGTAGCATCTTATTACTGGCGTAACATGGATGCCGGCGCCGGTCCGTTCCCGCACCACGCCTGGTGGCAAATTGGCTGGATTACCGATTATTTACTTTCCGAAGTGAGCCTGCGCTCCGATAATAAAATAACTTTTCCCCGCGGCTTTATTACGCCTAAAGTTGGTCCGCACCAATCTTACGGGTTTGCACTGGGCAAAATATTTAGCCAACCGGCCAATTTAGTTTTACACGATGGTTTAATAAATCCGGGCAACGCCAATGTAGATTATATCAGTGCTTTGGCTACCGATAAAAATAAATTGTACGTGGTTTTATTAAATAACCAGGCCGAACCCTTAACAATTAATCCCCAATTAGATCCTACTCATCTGCTGCCTAATAAAAAAGTAGTCTGGCAAACCGCTTCACTTATTACTGCGGATGGAAAAACAACCAAAACAAATATTAATAATCCGGTAAATATTCCCGGGTTTGGTATGGCCATCTTAGCCCTTGATTTTTAAAATACCACAGGATAAAATAAATGAATCAATCTGACCAAAATTAGAAAATGCAGCAACTCGATTTTATAGTAATGGCCGCCTTTGCCTTATTTGTATTAATAGTAGGCCTGGCCTTTGCCCGCACCGGTTCCGATACCAAATCGTTTTTTGCCGCCGGTGAAAATGCCCCGTGGTGGGTAAGTGGTTTGTCGCTGTTTATGAGTTTTTTGTCGGCGGGTACTTTTGTGGTGTGGGGTTCTATTGCCTACGACCAGGGCCTGGTAGCTATTACCATTCAGTTAACCATGTGCGTGGGCGGTTTGGTTACGGCTTTGTTTATTGCGCCCCGCTGGAAACGGGCCGGCGCGCTTACTGCCGCCGAATATATTGGCAACCGGCTCGGCACCAAATTACAGCAGTTTTTTACTTATATATTTTTGCTGGTGGCCCTGGTAACTACGGCCCAGGTTTTGTACCCGGTCGGGAAATTGGTTTACCTGGCTACGCCATTCTCTTTAGAGGTTTCTATTCTGCTGCTGGGTATTATGGTAATTATTTACACGGCCGTAGGAGGCTTGTGGGCCGTAATGGTAACCGATGTGCTGCAGTTTGTTATCTTATTTGCGGCGGTATTAATCGTGTTGCCGCTGTCGCTCGATTACGTGGGGGGCTTGGATAATTTTATTCAGAAAGCACCGGAAAATTTCTTTGCGCCATTATCCGGCGATTATTCATTGGGCTTTATTCTGGCCTTTACGCTTTATCATTGTGTGTACATCAGCGGTAGTTGGCCTTTTGTGCAGCGCTACACCAGCGTTAAAAGCGAAAAAGAATCCCGGAAGGTGGCTTTTCTGTTTGTGGGCATGTATTTATTCAGCCCGTTTATCTGGATGCTGCCGCCCATGATTTACCGGGTAATGAATCCGGAGTTGAGCGGATTGGAATCGGAGGGAGCTTACCTGATGATTTGCAAAAAAATATTGCCGGCCGGTTTGCTGGGCCTAATGCTGGCGGCCATGATATCGGCCACGGCCAGTACCGCCAATACCATTCTGAATTTATTAGCCGCCGTATTCACCAACGATATTTACAAGAAGCTTTTTAGACCCAATGCCTCCGAAAAACACGCGGTTGGCGTGGGCCGGTTAGCCACCGTGGTATTTGGTTTAATTACGGTTGGCCTGGCGTTGTTGGTGCCAAAAGTGGGTGGCTTGGTAAGCGTGGTTTTAGCCATTGGTGCTATTACGGGCGGTTCGTTGTTAGCCCCGGTAATCTGGACGCTCTTTTCCCGGCGGCAAACGGCTTTTTCCATCTTCATCACTTCTATTGCTTCCTTAGCCCTAAGCTTGTTCTTTAAGTTTATCACGCCCTTTGCTTTTAATTTTACTTTATCCAAGGCTGCCGAAATGATCGTGGGTATTGGTTTTCCTTTGCTTATTCTGGCGGTGTTCGAATGGGTTATTTACCGAAATGTGCGCGAATCGGCCGAATACAACAACTACCAGCAATGGATGGCAAACAAAGCGGCGCATAAAATTATTCAACCCGAAACCGAAATAGCCGCTGGCAATGCCCAGAATACTTTTGGGGTAAAGGCTATTTCGATTGGGTTAGGCATAACGGGTTTGGGTATACTGGTTCTGGGCCTTATTGCAACTAGCAGCCAGGGTTTGGTGGCGGGCATGGGTGTTTTTATTCTGATGCTAAGTCTGCCGGTGTGGTGGCTGGCCGTGCGTGTCCCCAAAGCAGTGGATAAACCAGAAGTTGCTTACAAATAAAGTGCTTGGTTAAGAAAAACTGGATTAATTCTAATCTGTTGAACTGGAAAAATATTCTTTTCCTCGCATTGTTTTTTTCTTCTGAATCCAATGGGAAATACTTTAAATAAAGCATTATGAAATATTTATTACATCTGTTCCTGATTGTTTTCCTGCACCAAACGGGGGCGGCGCAAACGGCAAACGGCGAAGAAAAAGTATCGCTCAATGGCCAGTGGGCTTTTAAGATTGACCCCAATAATGTAGGCGAAGAAAAGCAATGGTTTAGCCCGCAACACCAAGCTTTGGGATGGGATAAAATGGAAGTGCCTGGCAACTGGGATACCCACAACGAATACGCGCATTATGCCGGCAAGGGCTGGTACCGCAAAGATTTAAATGTACCCCAGAATTGGCAGGGCAAAACCATCCGGCTAAATTTTGAGGCGGTTTACCACGATGCCAAGGTTTGGCTCAACGGCAAATTATTAGGCGAGAGCCACAGCGGCTTTTTCCCTTTTGAATTTGATGTAACCCAAAACTTAAAATACGGCGCTAAAAATACTTTAGTAGTGGTGGCCGATAATACCTTTAAACGCGGCGCTACCTGGAATTGGGGCGGCATCCGGCGGCCGGTTACAATATTTATTAATAATCCGGTACGCGTAGAACAGACGCACGTATTGGCAACGCCTAACCTGAAAAGTGGCACGGCCCAGGTAGCGGTAAAACTTTTATTGCGCAATGATAGCAAAACCGCCCAGAAGATAACCGGCAATATTACCCTCACCGATAAAAATGGTTTGATTAAGTCGGGGCAAGGAGATAAAAAATTAGCTTTTGCGGTTACACTGCCACCCAACAGTTCTACGCCTTATACTTTAGAAACGGCTTTAAACAAAAAACAGGTGCACCTGTGGCATTTCGACGATCCGTTTCTGTATCAGGTAACCGTAAAAATTGCGCAAGGAAATAATACCCAATACCAGGTAACCGACCGTTTTGGTATCCGGAAGCTGGAAATAGATGGCCTGAAAGTAAAACTGAACGGCGAAGAAGTACGCTTAATGGGATACAACTGGGTGCCCGACGACCGGACCACCGGCAATACCTTACCCGCCTGGCGCTACAAAGCCGATATTGATTTAATGAAAAAAGCCGGCGCCAACATGACCCGCCTGTCGCATTTGCCTTTACCCAAAGAAGTGCTGGATTACATTGATGAAAAAGGCATTTTGGTGTTCAGCGAAATTCCATTATGGGGCCAGGATGCGCTCGTAGATGCAAA
Source organism: Adhaeribacter sp. (assembly GCF_057359045.1). Taxonomy (NCBI): domain Bacteria; kingdom Pseudomonadati; phylum Bacteroidota; class Cytophagia; order Cytophagales; family Hymenobacteraceae; genus Adhaeribacter; species Adhaeribacter sp. The sequence continues at coordinate 82,766 of NZ_JBMQUD010000111.1, read as the reverse complement.
TAATCCTTTGCCCAAACAATGGCTAAAACAACTGGTGCACTCGCAATATAATCATCCGTCGGTAATTGGTTGGTGTGTGGGCAACGAAATAGGGTTTGTCAGCGCCAACCCCGGCGTAATGGCGTACGTGGAGTCGGCGATTAATTACGTGAAGCAGGAACTGGACAATTCGCGGTTAGTGGTGTACGTGAGTCACTCGGCGGATGCTCAGAAAACCGACCCGGTGCAATTTTCAGATATGATTTTATTAAACAAATATTCGGCGCTGGGCAAATTAGCCGATATAGCTTATCAGAACCACCCGGGCAAACCCCTATTTTACTCGGAGTACGGCTATAATTTAACCAGCGAAAATTTAAACCTTGGGGTAATCGATGCTAAAGGTATGCTCAACAGCATCCGCAACCGCGATTATTTAATGGGCGCTTCCCTCTGGACTTTTAACGATTACCGCAGCGCCTGGCAGGCCCACGCCGCTTGGAACACGGCGCCCACCGGCAACCGCGCCTGGGGTATTGTAAATGTTTTCCGGCAACCCAAAAGAGCCTATGCCGCTTTTCAGAAAGAATATGCGCCCATCCGGGGCCTGGCGGTACAACTTCCAACTAACCTGCAACTTGGCCAACAGGTAAAAACAGCGGTAAATATTAAGCCCCGCGGTAAATTAGATTTGCCGGCTTTTACGCTCCGGAATTACAAATTAATTTGGGAAGCCCGGGATGTAAGCGGCAAAACTACCCAAAGCGGTTTTAACAACTTACCTGCCATAAGCCCCGGCGACAAAGCTTTAACTACTACCGTAAACTGGCAGGTGCCCCAGCAAAATGGCGGCTTACTTAAGCTTTCTTTGTTATCGCCGACCGGCTATGCCGTGTACGATACCTTGGTGTATTTGCAAAAGCCGGTAGCTCCTAAAATTAAAGCAATAATTCCGGGCGAAAGCGGGGTACGGGTCTTGTTCGAAAAAAATCCGACCGCCGAATATTATGTGGTTAAATACGGTAAAACCGAGCTCACCAGCCGCAGCGATACCACCATTAACCATTATATTGATATAAAGAAATTAGAGAAAGGACAATCTTACCAATTTGCCATTGCGGGTATTAATAACCTGGGCGAAGGAACAGCCTCGGCCCCGGTAAAAGCTACCCCCACCACTGATTTCCTGCCGCCCGTAATCTGGTATACCGAAGCCGCCGACAGTAGCTTTTTTATTGGGTACGGCTACGAGAATTTCGATTACCTGTATACCATCCAGTACGGACCCGATTTAAAAGACCCGGCTAAAACCAAAACCCTGCGGGTAACTACCCGGGGGCTGTGCCGAGTGCCCAATTTAATTAACGGCCAGGCTTACCAGTTCCGGATGAAACGGACTTTGCAGCAATATGTAGAAAGCGATTGGTCGGAAATTTATACCGTTACCCCAGACGGCAAGCAAGCTCCGGTTGCGCCCCAAGTTAAAAGTGTAATGCGCCAGGGTAGTGAGGCCATTATTGCTTTAGAGCCCGTGCGTAAAGCAACCGGTTACCGGGTTACTTATCCCGAAAACGGTGCTACCAAGTCTGTAGAAGTAAATGCGGGTTTGGCTGAATACATTGAGGTTAAAAATTTAAAGAAAAATAGCTCCTATACCTTAACTCTAACCGCTAAGTCGGAACACGGCGAATCTAAAGCCGGGCAGCCGGTAAGGGGCGCTGCTACTTTTAGCCAAAAATAATATTAGACTAGCCCTTAACCGGGAAAATATTACCCGATACTGCCGGTACAAAGAATTAAGCATGATCATTATTTTAAGAGTTTTCTTTTTTAGTTTTTTAGTTTTTATAACCGGCAACTTACAGGCTTCGGCGCCAGCGCGGGTTATAAAAATTAAGAAGCCAGGGTATGAGTTATACCTGCAAAAAGCAGGCTTTAAATATGCGTTTAAGATTAAAGGTAAAAGCCTCGCCGATTTTCATTCGATCTCCGGATTGCGGTTTTCTGCGCCCGGCGATACCTTATTGCACGAGGCAACCAGCACCGAAATAATTTCCCAAAAACCGGATTTGCTGCAACTTTCGGTGAAAAACAGCCAAGGTAATAAAGCCGCCGTTTACCTTTATTTAGCGGATGATTATATAAATATTAAAGTTAAACCGCACTCGGAAAGTGCCATCGCTGAAACAAAGTTTATAATCGATATCCGGACGGCCCCGGTGCAGCCAGCTTACGGCTTAGGCGACCACGGCGGCTTTGGCCCCAGCACCAATGTTTTTGGCTTTGCGAGTAACCGCTTCCTGAACACCGACGACCGCCACCGCTTTATTTCCAGCTTTGCCATATTTCCGGCGCAGGGTATGGGCCAAGTAGTCTTCGAGAAAGGCCACAAACGGATTGGCATAAATGCTTTGGAAAATAAAATGGGCGTGGCTAAAGTAACCGAATTAAATGCCTATTATTTTTTTGGTTCGCCGGAAATAATTTATAAAAATTATGCCTTCATCAAGCAAAAAGAAGGTTACCCTGATTTAAAACCCAAGTACGATTTTTTTAGATTAGGCTACGAAGCGTTTGGCTCGCTGGGTTGGAATACTTACCAGACTTCGGTACAGAAAGATTTAGAAACCTACCTGCAAAAAGGCTATCATTTAAATTGGGCCGTAGTAGGCTCGGGTTTCTGGAAAGGCGAACGCAAAAAGCCTACCGAAGGTACTACCAACAGCTTTGGTATTTGGGACGATACCGCCGAACCCGGCCGGCAAGATGGCTTGCCCAACCCGCGTTACCCAGATGTAGAAGCATTTAAAGCTTTTTTTAAACAACATAATATTAATTTCCTAATTGGTTTGCGCACCAATTTTAAAGCACCCAAAACGGAAGGTGGATTTTACGATACCGTCAACAACGGTCCGTATACGCCGCAAGGGTTAGAAAACCATTATTTCCTCGAAAATCAGCAAGGCCAGCCTAGTCCTTATAAAGTCAATTTTCCGCAGGGTAATATTTACATCTTAAATCCAGAAAAGTCGGCGGCGGTTAACTGGTTTGCCGAAGGTTTTAAAAAGTGGGGGGTAAACGGCTACAAAGAAGACATGATGCTGCACGACGGCATTAAGCTAAACAACGATGCCAAACTTAATAAAGTAAACGAACACCTGATGCAACAGGGAAACCTGGTAATGGTTCGGAACTCGGCCTACGCGGTGCCCGGCGATATTTTGCGGCTCGAAGATACGAAACACGGTTTTGACCAGGACCGGCCTATCATAAATGCCTTAAATTACGCGGCCAGCGGCGCGCCCAACGTGTACCCCGACATTGTAGCGGGCAAATATTTAACCGTACCGCTTACCCCGGATCAGAAATTATATTTTGTCCGGAATGCCATGTTTTGTGCGGTTAGCCCGGTTATGTCGGTGGGCTTGGGGCCGTGGCACCTGGAAAACCCCACGTACGAAGCCGCCGTGAAAAAAGCAGCCGACTGGCACAACCAATTGGCGCCCTATATTTATAGTGCGGCTGTCGAAAGTTTTGTAACCGGTTATCCGCACACGCTTACGCCTTTGCCCATTGCTTTTCCAAAAGATGCGGCTACTTATAATTTAGCGAATAAGACCAAGCGGCAATATTCCTGGCTGCTAGGCCCATCGTTGCTGGTTACCCCGGCTTACGGCAACGACTACGCTACTGTGCAAACCCGCCATGTGTATTTACCCAAAGGCCAATGGCTCGACTACGAAACCGGAAAATTATTTAAAGGCCCCCTTACCTTACCTGATTACGCTTTCCCTTACGATAAAATTCCGGCTTTTATTGGGGGCAAGGGCGTGCTGGTAACCGCAGAAAAAAACGGCTTGTACGCCACTGTTTACCCCGTGAGCAACAGAGGCTCAATATATACTTTTACCTACCCCGATGGCACAGCGCAATCGATAATCAAAAATAATAATAAAGGTTGGCAGCGGGGCAGCTTGCAAATAATAGATGCCACCACCGGACAAAAAGTAACTTTTACTTTTAAAGAAAAACACCAGGCTTTTTCTTTTGCCTTGGCTCCCGGTCATCATTACGAACTAAGAGGCGGCAACTAAAGCAGTTCTTAGGGTAAATTAAATAAAGCGTAAAATAGAAGTTGAATAATCCTGCAAAGGATGTAAAAGTTTAAAAATGCGGAAAGAATCGTTTGTTACCGATAGAAAACCCAGAACAGAAGAAATCAATACCGATTTAGTAATAGTGGGAGGAGGGTTGGCCGGCACGTGCGCGGCCATTACGGCGGCCCGCGCCGGCATAAAAGTGATTTTGGTGCAAGACCGGCCGGTACTCGGAGGTAATTCATCGAGCGAAGTACGTCTGTGGGTACTGGGTGCCACCTCTCACATGGGCAACAACAATCGCTGGGCCCGCGAAGGCGGCGTAATCGACGAAATATTAGTAGAAAACACCTACCGCAACCCCGAAGGCAACGCTATATTTTTCGATACCATCTTGCTGGAAAAAGTGGTCTTGGAACCCAATATTACTTTATTTCTGAATACCGCGGTTTACGAGGTAGAAAAAGCCGCGGAAGATAAAGTTGCGGCGGTATATGCCTTTTGCAGCCAGAACTCCACCCAGTATAAATTTAGCGGTAAGTGGTTTTGCGATGCTTCCGGCGATGGTATACTGGCTTTTGGCGCTGGGGCTGCTTTCCGGATGGGGGCCGAAGCCCAGGAAGAATTTGGGGAAAAATTTGCGCCCACCGAAGAATATGGCGAACTCCTGGGCCACACCATTTATTTTTACAGCAAAGATGTGGGGCGGCCGGTAAAATTTACGCCGCCTAGCTACGCCCTGCAGGATATTACCCAAATACCGCGTTACAAAAGTTTTAATGCCGATGATTTTGGCTGTCGCCTCTGGTGGATTGAATATGGCGGACGCTTGGATACTGTGCACGAAACCGAAAAAATTAAATGGGAGCTCTGGAAAGTAGTTTACGGCGTTTGGAACTACATTAAAAATTCGGGTAAATTCCCGGAAGCCGAAAACCTGACCCTGGAGTGGGTAGGCAATATTCCGGGCAAGCGCGAAAGCCGCCGTTTTGAAGGCGACTACATGTTGCGCCAGCAGGATATTGTAGAACAAAAAACTTTTCCGGATGCCGTGGCTTTTGGTGGCTGGTCGATTGATTTGCACCCCGCCGACGGCGTATTTAGCGAAAAGCCCGGCTGCAACCAGTGGCACGGCAAAGGGGTTTACCAGATTCCGTTCCGGTGTTTTTACAGCCGCAATATTTCTAATTTATTTTTGGCCGGCCGCATTATCAGTGCCTCGCACGTGGCCTTTGGTTCGTCGCGGGTAATGGGCACCTGCGCCCACGGCGGACAAGCCGTAGGTATGGCGGCGGCGCTGGCGGTTAAAAACAACTGGACACAAGTACAGCTTACCCAACCCCAAAATATTCAAATTTTACAGCAGGAGTTATTAAAAACCGGTCATCATATTCCGGGCGTTAAGTTAAATACCCTGCATAATCTGGTAAATACCGCCCAAATAGCTGCTTCCAGTGAGTTGGTTTTAACAGAAATTCCTTTTAACGGTCCGTGGCTGAACCTGGAATATTCGGCGGCCCAAATGCTGCCAGTAGCGGCCGGTAAACTGCCCGGTATAACTTTGCAGGTTAAAGCCGAAGAAGCTACTACGCTTAATGTAGAGTTACGCATTAGCAGCAAACCTTTTAACCACACTCCCGATACTACGCTGGCGCAAAAAGAAATTAAACTGGAGGCCGGCAAACAAGCCATTTATGTAGATTTTGAGTATGAAGTTGACCAGCCGCGTTTTGTTTTTATTTGCCTGATGAAACATGAGAGCGTAGTCGTAAAAGGCAGTGAGCAACGTATAACCGGACTTTTAACGGTTTTCAATAAAGTAAATAAAGCCGTTTCTAACTTCGGTAAACAAACGCCGCCCGCCGAAATAGGGGTAGATGAATTTGAATTCTGGTGCCCCCACCGCCGGCCGGCCGGGCATAATTTTGGTTTACAGTTAGAGGCAGGTATTGTTTTGTTTTCGGCAGATAATGTAAATAATGGTCTCTTTCGGCCTGTGGCCAACCCCAATGCCTGGGTAGCCGCTGCGAATGATCATAATCCAAAATTATTTTTTGAATGGAAAAAGCCCCAGGAAATAAAAGAAGTAATATTGGCTTTTGATACAGATTACGACCACCCAATGGAGTCGTCGTTGATGGGCCACCCCGAAACCAATATGCCGTTTTGCGTGCAGCACTACCGCTTGTGCAACGACCAGGGCGAAATGATTTACGAAGTCCGGGATAATTACCAAACGATAAACAAAATAATATTTGAGAAGCCTATCGTTACAAGTAAACTGGTAATTGAGCCTTTGCCCCCGCGCCCGGAAGTGCCCGCCGCTATTTTTGAAGTGCAGATTTATTAAATATTGATTGGTTTACTTAAGAAAGGCTCTTGTTGGCTGGCTCGTATTTATTACGCGCGAAGCCAACAAGAGCCTTTTTATTCTTTACCCGTTTTGTTTGCATGCAGTACGCTGCCTTTTGGCAGGAATCAGAAAATTGTTTAATAAAAGCCTGTTCTGAATATTTCGGAAACTAAGCGTAAAATAGCTTTTAATCGGAATGGGTTACCCAACTTATTCTGGATACACATAGTATAGCTGGTAATTTATTTTGATGATTGCCGGAATATTAATTATTATTGACAATCTGTTGTCTGAAATTTATTTGGTTATAGCAAGCTTGTTCATTTCCGGTAAATAATGCCTTTTTTAAATTATTCCGTTTTCATGCAAAATAAATTTAAAGCCAGCACTTTCATAATAGGTATACTGATTTGCCTGGGTGCCGTAAAAGTAGCTGGTTCTAATACCCGTATTGTTAAACCGAATAGCATGGCGCCAACCGAAAATCCAGGGCCGGAAAGTAATGTCCAACCCGCCGATACCGCCCTAAGCCAATTGGTAGCCGGAGAGGCCAAAGTAAAGCTCATCGATAATAAATTTAGCTTTACCGAAGGACCGGCCACCGACCGGGCCGGCAATATTTTTTTTACCGATCAGCCCAATAACAAAATCTGGAAATACAGTACCGATGGCAAGCTGACGATTTTTTTAGATCCCGCCGGCCGGGCCAATGGTTTAGCTTTCGATAAAAAGGGCAATTTGCTGGCCTGCGCCGATGAGCATAACCAATTATGGTCTATTAGCCCGCAGGGAAAAATAACGGTTTTGGTTAAAGATTTTCAGGGCAAACGCCTGAACGGCCCCAACGATTTGTGGCCAGACCCCAAAGGCAATATTTACTTTACCGACCCCTATTACCAACGTTCGTATTGGACCCACAAAACACCGGATATTGTTGCCCAACAAGTATATTTATTGCCCAAAGGTAAACAGGAACCTATAGTGGTGGCCGGCGATTTAGAACAACCGAATGGCATTATTGGCACCCCGGATGGTAAATATTTATTTGTAGCCGATATTAAAGCCAACAAAACTTACAAATACCAGATTGCCGCTGATGGTACTTTAAAAGAAAAGCAGCTTTTTGTGGCGCAAGGGTCCGACGGCATGACCCTAGATGAGCACGGGAATCTTTACCTCACTGGGAAAGGCGTTACTGTTTATAACCCGCAAGGCAAAAAGATCGGGCACATTGCGGTGCCCGCTAACTGGACTGGTAATGTAACTTTTGGCGGCAAAAACCGCAATATTTTATTTATTACCGCGTCGGAGTCGGTGTTTGTTTTGCCAATGTGGGTAAAAGGAATACAATAGTTAGTTAACTTATTTAATCAGGCCCAGCTTAACAAGCTTTCTTGCTGTATAACTACACTATTAAGGGCTACCCAATTGGTTGGTGCTCTTGCCAGGCAGCTGTTTTATAACCTTTGCTGTATTAAAGGCTTGTCTGAGCCATACTATTTAAATAGTCTATTCTCTAGTTAATTTTCTGGCTTTTTATTTAGGTTTTGAGCTTTAGTTTATTTCTAATAGTCTGCTATATTTATTGATAATTTTTTATCAATAAATTTATATTGCTTAAAATAGACTAAATTTATAAGGAGTATAATCAACATACCTATATATTACTTTATATTTAAGGCAGCTAAGCCTTACTAGGAATAAATATTTTTCGTTTGCTAAAATGTTTTAGCGTGTTAATCAGGGTTTTAAATAAATCTGCCGGATTAACTGCTAACAGTAGAGCCTTGAAGTTGCACAGAGAGGCTTTTTTTTATTTTTATATACTAAAAGGTTTTAGCTTAAATTTTTATTCACCCAACTTTTAAATGCATTTAGTGCCGGTTCAGTTTTTTACTTTTTCAATTATTTGTCTATGAAACAAAAATTACTGCAGAAAATGAGACACTTACTCATTCTTTATTTTACAATCCTTCTCACCCTGGATACCTTTGGGCAAGGGGTTTCTATCAAAGGTAAAATAACCGACGAGAATAATGGACCGTTGCCCGGGGTAACCATTTTGTTAAAAGGTACCTCTGTAGGTGCAACTTCTAATACCGAAGGGAATTTTACCTTGCAAGTGCCTAATCCCACGGGTGTATTGGTGGTTTCTTTTATTGGCTATACCACCAGAGAGATTCCAATCGATAACCGCACCACAATTAATATAAATATGGTGCCGGATGCGCAGGCCTTAGGCGAAGTAGTGGTGTTGGCGTACGGGCAGCAGAAAAAAGCAACCGTTACGGGCTCGGTGGCAACCATCCAAACCAAAGAACTGGTGCAAAGCCCGGTCTCTAACTTAACCAACGCTTTGGGTGGCCGCTTGCCTGGCTTAATTACCACCCAGCGGAGTGGCGAACCCGGGGTGGATGCGGCTACTTTTTACATTAGAGGCGTACACAGCTTAAATAACACTTCACCCATTATCATGGTAGACGGGGTGGAACGGAGCATGGATTACCTGGACCCCAACGATGTAGAAAGCATTTCTATTTTGAAAGATGCGGCGGCTACAGCGGTATTGGGTATGCGGGGAGCCAATGGAGCCGTGCTGGTAACTACCAAGCGGGGTAAAATAGGCAAGCCGCAGGTAAGTTTCCGTTCGTCGATGGGTTTTCAGGAGCCAACCCGTACGCCAGATTACCTGGGATCTTATGATTATGCCCGCTTACGCAACGAAGCCCTGATAAACGATGGTGCCCAACCAGTTTTTAATGAAGAACAACTGGAGGGTTATCGCAATGGTAGTTTGCCCAACACCGATTATTACAAATTCCTGATGAAACCTTCATTGGTGGCCTCGTCTAACCTGAATATTAGTGGCGGTACCGAATCGGCGCGCTATTTTATTTCGGCGGGTTACAACCGTTCCGAAGGTAACTACAAGTTTACCAAAGACAACCCGGAGGGGTATAATACTAACAACATGATGAACCGGTTTAACCTGCGGGCCAACGTAGACGTGGACGTATCGAAAAACCTGAGTGTGCGGTTAGATTTAGCGGGTATTCTTACCGCGCGGCGCGATGGCAACAACTCAGCCGGCAGCATCATGAACCTGGCTAATCGGATGGCACCTATCTACCCCATATTTAACGAAGACGGCTCTTTGTATGGTAACGGTACTTTTACCCAGAATATTTACGGCGAAGTAGCCCGCAAAGGCTACCGCGATTGGTTTAACAATACCGTGCAAGGTACTTTTGCCATGACCCGCAAGCTCGATTTTATTACCAAAAACCTGAAGGCGACTGGCTCATTTTCTTACGATAACACCAATACACCTAATGCCCAGTATGGTAGAAATTATGCGGTGTTTCAGCCAGAATACAATGCTTTAGGCGATGTGGCTAATTACCGGCAGTTTGGCAGCAATACCCAGATTAACCCCGATGGTAGCTTTGGCGGTGGCGATGCCCGCCGGAACACCTACATGGAAGCGGTTTTAAACTGGAACGAAACTTACGGGAAAAGCGAAGTTACGGCCATGGTATTAGGTAACCGCCGTTTGGTAAAAGAAAACTCCCGCATTCCGTTTGCTTACCAATCGGTATTGTTCCGGGGTACTTATACCTATAACACCAAATACATCGGCGAAATCAGTGCTTCTTACCAAGGCTCCGAAAACTTCCCCAAAGGTAGCCGTTACGGCTTATTCCCTTCTATTTCGGCCGGCTGGATTATTTCGGAAGAAAATTTCCTGAAAAACCAGGTAGCCATGCTGGACTTTCTTAAAATAAGAGGCTCTTACGGCGAAGTAGGTAATGACCGGTCCGGCTCAGAGCGTTTCCTGTGGTTTACTTCTTGGAGTAATGCTGGGGACAATGGAAATTATGCCTTTGGACCCGGTTGGCAGCAAGGAGCGGTGGGTAACGAAAACGTAACCTGGGAGCGGGGCCGCCAAGCCAATCTGGCTTTAGAAGGTACTTTGTGGAAAGGTAAATTAGGCTTTACGTTCGATGTGTTTAAAGAAAGAAGAACCAATATTTTATTATCCCGGAGTACTTTAACCGATGTTTTCGGGCAAGGTATTAAGCCGCAGAATATTGGTATTGTAGATAACCACGGTTTAGAGCTGGAACTGACCCACCACAACCAGATTGGCCGGGTTAGTTACTTTATTAAGCCCAACATCACTTATGCCCGGAATAAAATTGTGTACCAGGACGAAGTAGTGCGCCGCTACCCTTGGATGTACCGTACTGGCCACCCGGTAGGTACTAAATTTGGTTTGCTGTTCGATGGTTTCTTCCAGGATGCCGCCGATGTTGCCAATAGCCCCCGTCAGAATTTCTCTTCGTATGGTCCCGGCGACATGAAATACAAAAAATTAACGCCCGATGATGATTACGATTACATCCAGGAATCGTTTGATGAAACGGCCATTGGGTATAACAGAACGCCCGAGATCATGTATGGTGCCAGCATTGGCGTTAACTACCGCGGGTTCGACCTTTCTATATTATTGCAGGGCGCGGCTCACGCCGACGTAAGGTTAGACAACGAGGCGGTTTACGAATTTTTTCAGGAAGGCAAAGTTAAACCTTTCCACTTAAACCGCTGGACGCCCGAAACGGCTACCACTGCTACTTACCCCCGCTTGCACTACAGTACTAATGGCAATAACCACCGGGCATCTTCTTTCTGGATCCAAAGTGCCGATTACCTGCGGATTAAAAACGCCGAGTTTGGCTACACGTTGCCTAAAAACCTCGTGAGCATAGCCGGCTTGTCTTACTTCCGGTTGTATGTAAACGGCATGAACTTTTACACCTGGGATAAATTACTGGACTACCAGGTTGACCCCGAAATACAGGATGGTAACGGTGCCATGTACCCCATCCAGAAAATATGGAATTTCGGTATTGATTTAAGATTTTAAGCAGTAGGATTAAGATGAAAAAAAGATTTATAAAGTTTTTAATTATACCGGCACTGGTACTGGGTTCGCTCACGGGTTGTGAGAATGATTTCCTCGACCGGGCTACCACTACCCAGCAACAAGACCAGGATATATTCTCCACCTTCAACATGACCGACATGGTGGTGAATAATTTGTACCGGAAAACCCGGGGCGTGTATACTTTCCTGGGTGGGCAAAACATGTCATCAGCCGCCGACGAATCAAAAGATGCTTCTAGTTGGATGGCTTCGATGCGGTTTAACAACGGCTCCTGGAGCGGTAACAACAACCCCATTGGCAATACCTGGCGCGAAGGGTATGTAGCCATTCGGCAGGCTAACCAAATTCTGGAAGGCGTTGAAAAATATAAAACGCCCGACGACCCCAACAACCCCGGCTATTTAAATAACCGCCTTGGCGAAGTTTATTTTCTGCGGGCCTGGCACCTGGCCGAACTGGTAAGACAATTTGGTGGAGTAATCGTTGTAACCAAAACCATTGGCCAAAACGATCAGGAAGCCCTTAACCGCCCCCGGAATACATACGACGAATGCGTAGCCCAAATTATTGCCGATTGTGATGCCGCTTATAGCCGCGTAGCCTTCGATTACCCCGCCAACCAGGTAGGTCGGGTTACCAAAGGCGCGTGTTTGGCCTTGAAAGCCCGTATGTTATTGTATTCGGCTAGCCCGTTGTGGGCTATTGCCGGTAAAACCAGCTTCCAGGCCGATATTAGCCCCAATAAAACCGCTTCTGATCCGGAGAAATGGAAAAAAGCTGCCGATGCCGCTAAAGCCGTAATTGATCTGGCTTCGCCACAGGGTGGAGCGGTATATGCCTTAGAACCAACCTTGGCAGCCCGTCAGGAAATGTTTAAACGCAATACCCTTATCAGCAAAGAAGTAATCTGGATCAGACGCGACGAAACCAACCAGGGCTACGACCAATATATATTTCCGTTTGGCAGCAGTGGCTGGTCGGGCGCATCGCCTACCCAGAATTTAGTTGACCTGTACGAAACCGATAACGGTTTACCCATTTCGGATCCGGCTTCGGGTTACGATGCCCTGCGGCCGTATGAGAAACGGGACCCGCGTTTTTATTCTGATATTTTGTATAACGGTGCCGATTTTAAAGGCCGTAAAATACAAACCTACGCCGGTGGCCGTGACGAAACCAGTACCCAAACCGACCATACCCGCACGGGTTATAACATGCGTAAACTGGCCGATGAAAGTATTACCATTGGCCAGGGAGCCGGTCGTTCTATTCATGGCATTCAGATGCGTTTGGCCGAGTTTTATTTAAGTTATGCCGAGGCGCTGAATGAATACAATCCCTCTGACCCCGATGTATTGCGGTACGTGAACCTGGTTCGGGTCAGAGCCGGCCAAAAGCCAATTGCTGCCGGTTTATCGCAGGAGCAAATGCGCCAGCGCATCCGCAACGAACGCAGCGTAGAGTTATCTTTTGAAAACCACCGGTTCTGGGACGTGCGCCGCTGGAAAATTGCCGAAGAAACCCAGGTGCAGATTTGGGGTATGCGGCCCATTCCGGATGCCAATACACCCACAGGTTTCCGGTACGAACGCTTTAAAGTAGAAGACCGGCCGTGGCGCAACGCCATGTATGTTATCCCGATTACCACCGACGAAACCTTGCGCAACAAGAACTTAATCCAAAGCGAAGGTTGGTAAAAACTGGCCCGAGTTGTTTTAAATACCGGTCTGACCATTAGCCGGCCGGTATTTAAAATAGCCACGGTAAAACCAGAGATGTAGCAGGATATCAGATTTAAAAACGCAAAATATTTAATACATGAAAAGAAAAATACGCACTCTTCTGGCGGGCTTATCGGTTATGTTATTGGCCTGGCAGCACGCCGCAGCGCAAGATATAACAGCCGCCGGCGGTACGGTTACAGTATCGCATGATAATAACAATGCCAACGAAAACGGGCTTAAAGTAGTAGATAATAATTATTCTTCTAAGTTCCTGCTTTTCGATTTTAACCTTAAAAAACCGATCTGGATTCAGTGGCAAGCCAATACGGCGGCGGTAGCGGGTATTTATACGCTTACGTCGGGCGGCGATGCGCCGGGGCGGGATCCTAAAAACTGGACTATACAAGGTTCCAACAACGGCACCACCTGGACAGTTTTAGATACCCGCACCAACGAAGTGTTTGAAACACGCGGTTTAACCCGTACATTCTTTTTTCAGAACACCGTAGCCTATACGCATTACCGTTTAAATATTACCGAAAACAACGGCGATGGTTTGTTTCAGTTAGCTGAGTGGCGCTTATTAACTGCTGCGGCTCCGCAAGCACCTTCCGATTTGGTAGCCCTTGCACCGGCTGGCACCGAAGTAGTATTAACCTGGAAAGACAATTCTAATTCAGAAGCCGGTTTTGATGTAGAATCCTCTACCGATGGTACTACTTTTACCCTTGTCGAAACTTTACCGGGGAATAGTACTTCATTTACCCACACCGGGTTAAATATTTCAACCAAATATTACTACCGGGTTACGGCCAAAAATGATTTCGGTAAATCGGCTTACACCAGTGTGGCTAACGCTACTACTTTAAGTTTTCCGGAAGCCCTGGTAGACCTGACGAATAACGGCGGAACCTTGTCGGTGCAACAAGAAAACACCAGTAATGCGAACGAAAACTCACCAAAGTTTATCGACAACAATGTTAATACTAAATTTTTGGTAAGTTCCGGTAATATCTGGATTCAGTATATCTCTAAAGATAAAGCCATCCTGACCAAATATACCCTTACTTCGGCCAACGATGCCGAAGATCGCGACCCCAAAGACTGGAAGCTGGAAGGCTCAAACAACGGTACCAACTGGACTACTTTGGATACCCGGGCGAATGAAATGTTTACCACTCGTTTCCAGAAAAGAACTTTTATTATTACCAACACGCTGCCTTTTAACTACTACAAAATAACCATTACCACCAAGGGCGGTTCGGCTTTTCAGGCGGCCGAATGGGAATTGTGGGGCCGCAAACTGGAGTTACCCGCTGGTCCGGCAAACTTAACGGTAAAAGCGCTTTCCGAAACCGAAATAAATATTACCTGGAAAGATAACTCGCAGAACGAAACTGGTTTTGAAATTGAGCGGTCTACCAACGGTACTAATTACGAAGTACTTACCCAAGTAGGAGCCAATGTAGCAGAATATACCGATAAAAACCTGGAGCCAGGCGGCGGCTATTATTACCGCGTGTCGGCAACCAGCCTTATTGGCAACTCGGTTTACTCTAACGTGGCGGCTACCCGCACCAAAGGTGGCAACACCGGTAAACCCAAGCCCGTAGCGGCGGCCATTTTATCGCCGAACGATGATAACGTAAACGATCGCTGGGTTATTCAAAACCTGAATTTATACCCATCAAACGAGGTGAAAATATTTGACCGGGCCGGCCGCATGGTATACTACAAACAAAATTATACCAACGATTGGGACGGCACTTACGAAGGGTCGCCGTTAGCCGAAAACGTTTATTACTACGTGGTTAAATTTTGGCCCGGCGTACCCGACCTGAAAGGTGCCCTGATGCTGGTGCGGGATAAATAATTTTATCCCGATTAAAAAAGTAAAAGTTAAAGCGTGGCTTTAAATCCATTAAAAAAATTAAGATGAAATATATAACAGTACAAAATAATAAGCGAAGCAAGCCGGTGCTTTGGTTGGGCTTGCTGCTAGGCTTGTTGGTTTTTTCGGGGCAAGTACAAGCCCAGCTAAACCCCCTGGGGCAATCTTATTTTCAGAACCAATATTTGGCTAACCCGGCTATGGCCGGCCTGAACAACGGTTTACAGGTAAATGTCGGTTTCCGGCAACAATGGACGGCTATGCCCGATGCACCCATTGGCCAGACTTTTACGGCCCAATACGGCTTTTTAGATAAATTGGGTTTTGGCGTAAATATTTACAACGACAAAGCCAGTATTTTAAAAGGAACCCGCGCCATGGGTACGGTGGCTTATCATTTACCGGTAGGTGCCAACGGTCAGAAAATAAGTATTGGGGTATCAGCGGGCGTAATGAACCAAAGCATCGATCCGGAAAATCCCGAAGACCTGTCGGATGTGAGCGTAACCCGCTTTAACGACCGCGGTATGTACCTCGACGGGGATATTGGTTTGGCGTATACCGGCAATAAACTTACGGTGCAGGCTTCGGTACCCAATGTAAGAAATTTCCGGAACGAGTACGAGTTAAGCAACTTTGCGAATGCGCCAACTTACTTTGCCGCTATCAGTTATAAAACCATTATTAACCTGGCCGAAGGCGTAAATCCGCTGGGGATTGAACCTAAGTTTTGCTACCGGGGTATAGATAATTTTAAGAGCATACTGGATATTGGGGCCAACTTTACTTTTATGCAGGAAAAGCTTAACCTGTTAACCATGTACCACAGTACTCAAAATGTTACCTTAGGAGTGGGTTATAACTACAAATCTTTAGGCATAACCGCCTTACACACCACCAAGGCTTATGATGTAAAGCAATACGCTACGAGTAATTTTGAAGTAGGTTTGCAATATTCTTTCTGGAACAATAAGTAATTTTTATTCATGTTCCGATAAAAAAAGCTGAAATGGGTTTTGTTACCTGTTTCAGCTTTTTTTATTTTAATTGCCTACGGATGTTACGGCAAAGAACCGATCTTCTCGCTACGTAGTAAAAGCACAGCACCTTTCTGTTTAATGCCCATACTACATCAATTCAGCGCTTTAAACAGAGGGTATATGGCGCGGGCACGTCTCGCTCAGGTCTTCTTTTTCCGGACATTGGCCACTATAAAAAAGCGCTTACTAGCAGAAGTCATTATCAGCGGAACACTGGCGAGAGCATTAGTACCAAAGCATTGAGGATTTTCTGCCAGAAAATATTGCAGCGGCAAATATTAGTTTACAGACAGGCTATTTTTTAAGCTGCCGAAATAGACTTTTCGGGGTGAGCTTTAGGCTCAATGTCGAACAGGAAGTGGTTAAGGCGCGAACGCAAATCGGCGGCGGCTAAGTTGCGGTACACCCGGCCGTTACGCACCAACGATATTTGCCCGGTTTCTTCCGACACGACCAGCACCACGGCATCAGTTACTTCGGTAAGGCCAATAGCAGCCCGGTGCCGCAAACCCATCGAGGCCGGAACATCTTTGCTATCGGTAACCGGTAAAATACAACGGGCAGCTTTTATACGGCTATCGGCAATAATTACGGCCCCATCGTGCAAGGGGCTGTTTTTATTAAATATCGAGAGCAGCAAACGCTTAGAAATAACGGCATCAATAAAATCGCCCGACTCGGCGTAGAGCCTTAAATCGGAACTTAAAGCAAATACAATTAAAGCGCCGGTATTTTTGCCCGCCAACGATTTAGCGGCTTCAATAAAGGGTGTCAGGTTAATGCGGTTGCCGTCTTCGTTTTTGCGCCACGGAAAACCTTTAAATAATTTATCGTTGTTAAAGGCCGTAGTTTTGCCAATCATGAGCAGAAACTTGCGGATTTCCTGCTGAAACAAAATAATGGCTGCCAACACCCCTACGCCCATAAACTGACCCAGGATTATGGTTAGCAGCTCCATACCCAAGGCTTTTACTACCAGGTACAGCAGGTAAATAGATAAAAAACCAACAAATATTTTAAGCGCAACACTACCGGTTAATACTTTGTACAGCTGATACAATAGAATGGTAACCAGCAAAACATCTACAATGTCCAGCCAGTTTATTTCTAAAAATCCTATTGTAAACAACAGTGTCAAAGG
The DNA here is from genome assembly GCF_057359045.1 of Adhaeribacter sp. Classification (NCBI taxonomy): domain Bacteria; kingdom Pseudomonadati; phylum Bacteroidota; class Cytophagia; order Cytophagales; family Hymenobacteraceae; genus Adhaeribacter; species Adhaeribacter sp. The sequence continues at coordinate 65,593 of NZ_JBMQUD010000111.1, read as the reverse complement.
GCTACGCTTTTTTTAAATAGTTTTACAGTCTGAACAGCTTCTTTAACGTCGTGCACCCGCAATATATTGGCGCCGTGCATTAAGGCAATGGTATTTAAAGCAATGGTGCCGGCCAGCGCTTCGGCGGCTGGTACTTCTAATAACTTATAAGTCATCGATTTGCGGGATAATCCCGCCAGTATGGGTAAACCCAATATTTTTAAATCGTCCAGGCGGCGCAGTACCTCATAATTTTGGTCAATGGTTTTGGCAAAACCAAAACCCGGGTCAATAATTATATCGGTTACGCCCCGGGCATTTAAAGCCGCGGCCTTCTGCTCAAAATACGTTACCATTTCCAGTATAATATTATCATACTGTGTTAGGCCGTTCATGGTTTGGGGGGTGCCGCGCATATGCATTAAAATATACGGAACTTTTAGCCGGGCCACTGTTTCAAACATGGCGGCATCCAGTTCGCCGCCCGAAATATCGTTTATAATATTTGCCCCTTCGTTTACCGCCGCTTCGGCTACGGCGGCCCGGAAAGTATCCACCGAAATAATACAATCGGGGAAAGCTTGCCGGATGGCTTTTACCGTGGGTATTAATCGGCTACGTTCTTCGTCGGGCGAAATATCGGTTGCGCCGGGTCGGGTCGAATAAGCCCCAACATCCAGAATGGCGGCTCCTTCTTTTAACATGGTTTCGGCGCGGGCCAGCATGGCACCGGGCGCCGTGTAACGGCCGCCGTCGTAAAAAGAATCGGGAGTTACATTTAAAATGCCCATTACCACCGGGCTGGCCAACGATACTATTTTTCCGGAACAGTTAAGCGTACTCTTTTTATAAAAAACTGTATCTTTCGCTTTCAAAGAGGTATTACATTCAATTTCCTTTAAAATAACACCAAAAAAGTTGATTAATCAAACGCTGCTGGAATATAATCGGGTTATCTCGGCTTGTAAAGCAATATTTATTAAAAAAACAATTGACTACGGCACTGCCTGGCGCATCTTGCGTTTGCCCTCTATAACCGACCAGATATTTATTAAAGCCCAACGGATTCGGTCTATTCAGGAAAAAGGTGTGCAGAAAGTAGACGAAGATATTACATCGGAGTTTGTGGGCATTATTAATTATTGCATAATCGCGCTTATGCAAACCAAGCTGCTCCAGCACCCCAGCCTGGAATTGCCGGCCACCGAGGTAGAAAAAATGTATGACCAGGAAATTCAGGTAAATATTGCCTTGCTGGAAAACAAAAACCACGATTACGGCGAGGCCTGGCGCGACATGCGCATTAGCTCCATTACTGATATTATTTTAATGAAATTGTACCGGACAAAACAAATTGAGGACAACCAGGGCCAAACCCTGATTTCGGAGGGCGTGGAAGCCAATTACCGCGACATGATTAATTACGCTGTTTTTGTTCTGATTAAATTAAATTTTGGTTCTGATGAAACTCATTAGCAGAATTTGCTGGCTTTTTGTAGGGGCCTTGTTCATTTTTTCGGGTTTAATTAAAATAAACGACCCGGTAGGCACGGCTATTAAACTGGAAGAATATTTCGAGGTTTTTGCTACCGATTTTTCGCCTTTATTTTTGTCGTTGGTGCCGTACGCGCTGTACTTTTCTATTTTGCTTAGTGCCTTGGAAATAATATTGGGGGTGGCTTTGCTTTTGCGCTGGCAACTACGCCAAATTATCATTAGCCTGTTGGTGATTATTGTTTTCTTTACTTTTCTTACGTTTTATTCGGCTTACTACAACAAAGTAACTGATTGCGGCTGCTTTGGCGATGCCATAAAACTTACGCCGTGGCAATCGTTTTCGAAAGACTTGTTGCTGCTGGTCATGATTCTGATTTTGCTGTTTACGTACCGGTATTTGCCTAAGCCGGGCCAGGAAACTACGGCCGGCTGGGCGGTGGCTATTACGGCGGTTATTTCTTTTGGCCTGGGTATTTACGCTTACCTGCACGAGCCGTTTATAGATTTTCGGGCTTACAAGGTTGGCAATAGCATTCCGGCGCTTATGAAACCATCGGCCCCGCTCCGGTACAAGTACATTATGGAAAAAAATGGACAGACCCAGGAGTTTACCACGTACCCCACCGACACCACGCTTAAGTTTAAGCAAATGGTGGCCATAAACCCCGAAGACGGACCGAAAATTACCGATTTTAATATTTGGAGCGACAATGGTGATTTTACCCAGCAGATATTTCAAGGAAATAAATTGCTCATAATTGTGCAGGATGTGCGCAAAACCAATCCTAACAGCTTCGGCGAAATAAACGGGTTAATAACGGCCGCCGAACAGGCCCAAGGAGTTAAAATAGAACCAATAGTGCTTACCGCCAGCAGCAGCCAGGATTTTGACGTGTTCCGGCACGAGGTAAATTTGGCCGCCCCTTATTACTTTGCCGATGGCACCGTGTTAAAAACCATGATGCGCGCCAACCCCGGTATTATGTTGCTGCAAAATGGCCGGGTAGTAGGTAAGTGGCACCACAACGATGTGCCCGCGCTGCCCACCATTCAAAATTTATTATGAAAATAATTGGCTTTCTGCTCAATCGATTCGGGCACGGCGTGCTTATTTTGCTGGGAGTAGTAGTAGCCATTTTTTTTCTGTTTAACGTTTTACCCGGCGACCCGGTCGCTTTACTGGCTGGTCAGCGCAACGACCTTTCTACGCGCGAAGCCATTACCGCCGAACTGGGCTTAGATAAGCCTTTACCGGCGCAGTTGTTATATTACCTGAACGATGTGTCGCCGGTATCGGTACACGGTGCAACCGCCGCCAACCAGGAGAAATACGGCTATATTGCTTTGTTCAAAATAGGAGAGAAGGTGCTGGTTTGGAAAACACCTTACCTGCGGCGCTCTTTCCAGAGCAATAAAAAAGTTACTGCTATTTTGCTGGACCACCTAACCGGCACACTTTGGCTGGCTGGGGCCGCCATGCTCATAGCAACGTTTTTCGGGATTATTTTTGGAATGCTGGCGGCCCTGAAACCCCACAGTTTTCTCGACCATTTCCTGGTTTCTACTTCGGTGCTGGGGATTTCGGTGCCTTCTTTTGTGGCCGCTATATTAATTGCCATTACGTTTGGCTTTTACTGGAGCCATATTACCGGCCTGAGCTTAACCGGCCAACTGTACGAGATAGATGCTTTTACCGGCAAGCACCTGGTATTAAAAAATTTGTTATTACCGGCAGTGGCTCTGGGCATCCGGCCGCTGGCCGTTATTACCCAACTCACCCGCAGCTCCATGATTGAGGTATTGGCCCAGGATTATATGCGCACCGCGCGGGCCAAAGGCTTATCGGCTTACCGGGTGGTAGTGGGCCACGGCCTGAAAAATGCATTAAATCCGGTTATTACCGCCGTTTCGGGTTGGTTGGCTTCTTTGATGGCGGGCGCTTTTTTTATCGAATATATTTTTAACTGGAAAGGTATTGGCGCGGTAACCATTCATGCTGTCGAGAACCTGGATTTCCCGGTAGTAATGGGGGCAACTTTGTTTATCGCCTTTTTATTTGTACTCATTAATATTTTGGTAGACTTGCTGTACGCCGTTATAGACCCACGGGTAAAGCTGTAAGAAGAACAACTTGCCTGCCAACTTGTCCGGAAAGGTCCGGGGTTTTGGTGAAGGGCAAATGTCATTTTGGTAACAGAAGCTATTAAAATAAAACTTATTTACTTTAAACTTTAAACATGCACCGACCAATTTTTCTTGTAGGCATGCCGGGTGCCGGCAAAACCACGGTTGGCCGTAAGCTTTCGCTGGAGTTAAACCGCCCTTTTACCGACTTAGACGAATATTTAGAAGTAAAAGAAGGTACGCCGGTGCGGGATATATTTGCCCTAAAAGGCGAAGTTTATTTCCGGGAAGCCGAAGCGGCCGCTTTGCGCGAACTGGCCGCGGAACCACAAGCCGGGATTGTGGCAACCGGCGGTGGTGCGCCTTGCTTTCACGGGAATATGGAATTTATGAACGAAAACGGCACCACTGTTTATTTAAATTTACCTATCGAAATATTGGTAGAAAGGCTTTGCGGCGCTGGACGTGAGTATCGGCCATTGGTAGCAGGGAAAACCGATGAACAAATAAAAAACTTTGTTACTGTAACATTAGCGGCCCGAAAGCAGTTTTATGAGACGGCACAAATTACATATCCGAACATAAACCGCAGCCGCGATGTATCTGAACTAAGTCACCTAATTTATCGGCTGGAAACCATGTGCTAAGTCATTAAATCTGTTTGTGGAATGAAATTTGCCGGATAATATTTACTTTTGTTCATCATTATATAGCTCTATTTACCAGTACAACTATGAAACCAAATCATAAAGGCACCGCCCAGCTCTTTCAAAATCCTTATTTAGAAAGGCTTACCCGTACCCACATAGCCTTACCTATTTCTATTTTTATCCTGATTGCAATCGGCCTGATTACGTATGGCTTTTTGCACGGATTCCTGGATGTACTTTCGGCAATCGGACTTTTTTTTGCGGGTTGGTTTATTTTTACCTTTGTTGAATACATTGCGCATCGGTACTTGTTTCACATGGATACCGATACCGATGTAAAGAAAAACATTCAATATACGTTTCATGGCAACCACCACGATTATCCCAAAGACAAAGAGCGGTTGGCCATGCCTCCTATTATGAGTTTGTTTATCTCGTCGTTGTTTTTCTTTGTTTTTAAGCTCATTTTCGGCCAATTTGTTTTTGGTATTGTGTCGGGCTTTTTGTTTGGCTATGCCATTTATTTATTTGTGCACTATGCGGTGCATGCATACGCGCCACCTAAAAACTTTTTAAAATACTTGTGGGTACACCACAGCATTCACCACTACAAAACCGATGAACGCGCTTTTGGAGTATCGTCGCCGTTGTGGGATTGGATTTTAGGCACGATGCCCGAACGGAATAACAAATAATAATTTGATTTAAATAAAAAGAAAAGGGCCCTCTAACAGGGCCCTTTTCTTTTATAGCTTATACCAAATCACATAAAGAAGCTGCCATTGGAATAAACCTGTCAGGTCTTTAAGACCTGACAGGTTTGTCTTACTTGCTAATGAAGTCGCTAACATTCTGGAAGGTTATTTTTACTATTGGGTATTATTGGTAACTATTATAAATTCCACCAATAAGTAAATTTAAGCACCAGGGCGCGGCTTTTAACCATAAAGTTTTCGGGTAGGTAATTATCGGTATAAACAATAAATAAGTCTGAGGCGGGTTTGTAACGCCATTGCAGGCGGGCATTCAGGTTTACGTTATCAGCCTGTTCGTTGTACTGTACAAAAGTGGTCAGGTACAGTTTATTCGTCATGGTTATATCCAGGCGCGGACCCAGTAACCAGAATTTATTCCGGCCCCAGGGCTCAGGCAAATCTATGTTGTTGTAACTGGCCGTAACGGCAATACTTACAAAGGGTTGAAACCGGTAACCAATATTGCCGGTCAGGTTTAAGCGGGTACCGTGGCTGTAATACCCCCCAAACCGGGTACTAAAGGCGTAGGTTAAAATACTCTGGGGTTTCGAAACAAAATCGGTGCCCCACGACCGCCACTGGTGCTCGCTGCCCCGGCTTAATGTATCTATTTGTAAATTGGTAGGGTCGAAAGGTTGCAGCAGTCTTACGTAATCGGAGCCCGCCCAGGCGTTAAAAGTACTCCGGTTCCGGAACGTAATTAAGTAAGACAGAATACTGGTATTGTCAGTAGTTTTTACAGATTCGTCGGTTAAATGGGTGGTACTTACCACCGGGCCGTGGCTCAGAATAGACCCGCCTTTCGGGAAAAGATAATAGCTTACTTTGGGGCTTACCTGCATAAAGCCTACCCGCGGTACATAACCCACCTCGGCGGTATAATTGCTGCCCACGTACTGGTGCTGCCAGTTAACTAGCCACGACCGGCTGGAATATTGCAGGTTAGCGGCATGTACCCAATCTTTGCCAGTTTTGCCCGGGCTAAAAGATTTAAGCACCATGGCTTTACCGGTCCAGACGTTGTTGGCCGAGGCCAGGTTATACTCTAAGCCCATGTTGCGGTTGTACTGCGAGTAAGTAGGTTTGCCGGCTTCGGGGGTGTAGTTTAAAGATTGTTTGTTAATAAAGATGGCCCCAATGGTAGAGCGGGCAAAAATCCGCCGTTGCAAAGAAGCAACCGCAAAGTTTTGGGCCGGTAGCCCGGTAGCATCTACCGAACCGGTTTGCATATCCATCAGGCCCAAGCGCCAGTTTTTGTTTAGCTTACCGCTAAGCCGGGCCCCAAACCGGATGGGTACGCCCAAACCAATCCGGCGCGAAAAGAACGGCCTGATATTCTGGTAGCCGTAATTAGTAAATAAATCGCCGTTCTCCAGAAAAAATTGCCTTCTTTCGGGGAAGAATAGCTCAAAGCGGTCGAGGTTGGTAACCTGCTGGTCTACTTCTACCTGCGAAAAATCTGGGTTTACGGTTAAGTCCAGGTTTAACGACGAGGTAACAGCTACTTTGGCATCAAAACCAACTTCGTGGCGGTAATCGGTAGGTTTATCGTTGGTGCGGTCCCGAAACAAGCCGCCCAAAGCATACGGTATTACCGAAATGTTGGTGCCGGCCTGCGGTGGCGGCTGGTCCCAAACCAGGCTGCCGGTATACGCCAGGGCCGCACTCGGAAACTGACGGGGTACCGGGGCCCACGCCGATTTTTCGGTTGTTTTTAAATCGTTCCGGCCAAAATTAATGCCCCAGTTGGTAATGCCTTTTTTGTACCGGATACTTTTAAACGGTATAGCCGCCTCAAATACCCAGCGGTCGTCATAACTTTTAACTACCGACACCCATTTGTTATCCCAGCTTAAATCTACTTTGCTACCTTCGTACATAATGCCATCCCACTGGGCGCCGGCAGCATTGGCTCCAAACGTAAAGCCATTGGTTTGGTCATCAAAAGGGTCTAGGAAAAAAATAAAGTTGTCGTTTTTCAGAAAGCCAAAATCGCGGCGCAAAGACTCCACCATGTGCGGACCCGGCATACCGTTGTAATTGGTAGCAATAATATAAATATTTTGTTTGTCGTAGGTCATGCGTACTTCCGTGAGCACTTTGGCATAACTCGTATCCATGGGCAGCATCATGAAAAAATCTTTCGCTACATCGGCTTCCTGCCACGCCAGTTCGTCCTGAATACCATCAATCTTTATTTCGGAAGAAGCCTGCCGAATGTTTAGTTGATAAGCCGCATTCTTTTTTTGGGCAAGCAGGGAAAAGGAAAACAGATAAATACAAAACAGAAGTAAATATTTGGGCATAGAGTAATTGCAAAACAGCCAATGATTCGCCTAAGGTACTAACTAATTGGCAACTTCTGAAAACGAATCCTGAGTAAAAATTAAGTTTTGGCTGTAGTGGTAAAAAAGAGAGCGATAAACCTATATGGGGAAATTTATATTAAGGTGGTAAACTTGCTTAATATTTATGTCTGCCATTTAAACAATGTTATGCAAGCCTGTCTTTCTTTATTTTCCTCTTATTCAGAATACCCTGTACCTTCTAAAACGGTATAATATTTCTGCCATTCTTCATGCACTTCTGCTTCATAGTTCCAAGAAATAATAGGCTCTTGTTAAATTTACTCCTTGCTATGAAGCTTTGCAGGTGAGGACTAAATCGTAGCAAAAGGAGTGCTCTTATTTTTCCTTCAGATGTGGCCCATGTATCTTCCTTTATTCTTAAAGATAGAGGCAATTTTATTTATGTAATAGCTAATATATAATTGCTCTTATTAATTATGCAGCAGATTAATTAATTTCTCTTGTGCTGGCAACAGCAACTGCTAAATATTTTATTTAAAGCTAAATTTAAATGCCTGTTTAGAGGTAAATTAATTGGTGCTATAATAATTTTGCTGGTATGCTTTTTAAGCCACTGACAAATAAATTGGCACATCCTTAAATTATTATAGAATTTTAAGCAGAAATTAGACATTTAACCTTTATTTTGCTTTTTATAAAACAGGCTGCTATGCTAGCTTAATAGGGTAATATTATTCTGTTTAAATTTAAGTATTAGCTCTAAGGCGTATTCTTAAGATGCCTTTATTATAGAGTTATAATGGTAAATACTAATGCGTTTTTTTTTACTTATCTTGGTACACCACACGCTTAGCCGGGTAATCAGTCCATAACATTATAATTACAGCTAATATTGCTCTTAATGAATGAGGTGTTTTTATAAATAATGACGTTTCTACAGAACCTTATGGTTTTTGCCCCCAGATTATATAACTTCTCTTTTACTAAACCAAGCTTTCCAGATTACTAACGGATTACTAATTTTGCGGGTAATTGCTAGTTAAGTGCAGAAAATAATTTCAGAGCCATTTTAACCCATAGTTTCAGGAAAGTACAAGAGGCAATACAATCCCAGCCACCGCTAACAGTAGTAACCACTTTTTATTATATTTAAAAGAAAAGAACTTTGAAAGTATTTATTATTGACGATGATTATATAAGTGTTTTTCTAACACAAAATATGCTCATTAAAGAAGGAGTCACCGATGAGATTATCTCGTTTTCTTCAGCAAAAGAAGCATTGCCGGTTTTGCTTTCGAAAATAAAAGAAGAGGTGCCGTCCATTATATTTCTGGATCTGAACATGCCTGATATGAACGGTTGGGAATTTTTAGAAGAATTAAGAGCGCATAAAGAACAGTTAATCGCCAGGTGCCGAATTTACATACTTACATCTTCGCTGGATACAGCCGATATTGATAAAGCTAGTAACATTGAATTGGTAAGCGGATTTATTCACAAACCTATCGATCAGGAAGACATTAAGGTTATTCTGCAAGAAGGCGATATATAAATTAAACACCTTTAGATTCGCTTACCAGACCTAGTAGGTTGCAGGCAACTATATAACATAACAGCAGCGCAATGCATTTGCTGAAATTGTAGAATAGATGCAACAGCCACCTCCCATATTTTGTAATAAATTACATACGAATAGCAAGGGTAGGGTAAATTATTGATTATGCTCTGTAAATGCCCCTTTGGTAAAATTACCTTTCTAACCTAAATTACCAGCCGGTAAATTAGTTGCGTTAATAGTATAAGCCAGAGCTTTTTATTAGGACTAAGCTTTTTAACGGAAGAATTTGTATTGCTGCAATAAATAAATCTTTTTCAGAATTTAAGACTGGCATATGAAGAAACAGAGAATTTGGTTAGCGCTAATTTTACTTATTTCTTTGGTATCAGGAGTATTATTCGCCTTCCGGCCAAAAGAGGCTGCCAAGCCTAATATTATAGTGGTTGTAACCGACGACCACCGCTGGGATGCCTTGGGAGCCATGGGCAACAAGATTATTCAGACCCCTCATTTAGATAAACTGGCCCGGAAAGGTTTATTATTTAAAAATGCCTACGTTACCACCGCCATTTGTATGGTTAGCCGGGCTAGCATCCTGAGCGGGCAATATTTATCCAGGCATAAAATAAATGATTTTGCCACAGATTTTAGCAAAGAAGCGGTTGAACAAACCTACCCGATTTTGCTGAAAAAAGCCGGCTATAAAATTGGTTTTATCAATAAATACGGCGTGGGACTCAAAAATCAACCCAAAGAATATTTTGATTTCTGGAGCTGTACCCCCAAAGGGCAACCCGATTACGAAATGACCGATGAAGCCGGTAATTTTATTCATAACACCGATAAAACCGGCCAGGACATTCAGGCGTTTCTAAATAAATTTGGTACACAAGGTCCTTTCTATTTATCGGTTAGCTTTAAGGCACCCCACGAACAAGATGGCAATCCGCCCCGTTTTATTGTCCAGGAACGGTTTAAGCATTTATACCAGCACGTAACCATTCCCACGCCCGAAACTGCCGATCCCAAGTACTGGAACAGTTTTCCGGCGTTTTTCCGGAACGAGAAAAATATTGCCCGGGTAAGGTGGCAGCCTTTATTTTCGACACCCGAGTTGGCCCAGGAAACTACCAAAAATTATTACCGCCTGATTACCGGGGTAGATGAAATAATGGGCAATATGATGGTTCAGTTAAAAAAATTGGGTATTACCGATAATACCATTATTCTTTTTATTGGTGATAATGGGTTTTATTTAGGAGAACACGGCATGGAAGGCAAATGGTTTGGTCACGAAGAATCGATCCGGGTGCCCTTAGTTGTTTACGATCCCCGCACCAACAGCCAGGCAAAAGGTAAAATAATTAACGATATAGCATTAAACGTTGATGTGGCGCCAACCATTTTGAACTTCGCCAATGCTCCGGTACCAGCCAGTATGCAAGGCATCGATTTAATGCAACTAGCTGCCGGACAATATAAGAAAACACCCCGAACCGATTTTTTTTACGAGCACACCTACTTGGGTAGCCCTCGTTTACCTAAAGTAGAAGGCGTGGTGAGCCGCGACATGAAGTACATGCAATTTATTGAACACGGTTACGAAGAATTATATGATTTAAAGAAAGACCCTTTTGAAAAACAAAATCTGGCAGCTGTTGCAGCTTACCAGCCAACGCTGCAAAAAATGCGCAAACGCTACCAGGAACTAAAACAAAACGCCCAATAAGCTTTAAACCAAAAGAGTTAATATTTCTTCCGGAGAATATGCCCTTATAAATGCCCATTAACCGTTGTAGTAATCACAACTTGGCCTGACAGGTAGAGATGTCGGACATTTTTCTGACGCATCGTACAGCCCATGCCACGTATGTGCAAAGATATGCCTACACCCGAAGTTGTTAAGGGTAAATAAACGGCTCGTCCCTTGCCGCCCTTGACAACATCTCTTTTCGGCATGAGTTGGCATCTAAGAGAAACAGACTTCTAAAAGTAGTCATACTTGTTGTAGCAGCCTCTAATAACTTCATTTTGGCCAAGTGCAGTTAATCCAGCTAGGTCTGTAAAGGAGTTTTCCCATAGCATTACCTACCAGAGTTTGGCCTTATCCGATTGTATTCCATCATCCACTCATCCAAATCTTTTTACAACTGCTCTATCGAGCTATACACTTTCTTGCGGAAAGCCACTGCAAAAAAAACTCATCCTGAACCGTTTAATGTAAGCGCTCACAGATATTGTTGGTCTGCGGACTCTTGGCTTTTGTTTTAGAATGAACTCTATCCTCTATAGCCAGGTAAAGCTAGAACTCGTGGTGCTCTCTGGCACTGCAGTACTCAGTTCCCGGTCGGCGATGATGTGCAAGAGCGGGATTTCGGGCTGCTGATAGAAAGGAGAACTTTGTTTAAAGGTATTAGCAGCTACTAAAGCATTCTTGCGGTCATAGAGCTTAGCAAAGGCCACGCGGGATTAAGTATCAATAAATGGCTGCTGATAAATCCTGCCCAAGCCTTTGGTGGTGGCTAAATAGTAGGTGTCCTGAGCGCCCAGATAACCCGGGTGGTAAGTCTTAATCTCACCGGGTGCTTCTTTCTCCTGCTTGGCCTTCTCTAATGCCACCAACTGCGCTTCTGTTAACTCTAATTCTTGCTGAGCTACTTTAGCTTTCAGTGCTTTGAGGTGCTTTTTAAAAGTTTCCAGGTCATGTCGGAGCCAAACACTCCTTGCGCCATCAGGTGAAATGAACAGGCCCTGCTTCTTTAGCTAATTGCTCGCTCTCAGCTGCCCATAGGCATACTATTCTGTAGCCATATCCACAACAGCCTCTTCTACTTCAATAAATACACGATTAGCAGGTACCGGTTTTCTGCGGCTCATATCCCGCAGGGCGGCTTCTCACCCTGTTTTATACAACTCTCTAAAGCAGTAAAAACTATCACGGCTATAGCCCATTATCTTACAGGCGTGACTGACTTGCCTAACTGCCTGGCCAGTTCTAATAGGCCAAGCTTGTGTTTGATAATCTTTTCGTCGATACTCATGGCTAAATTAATTAAACATTTAAATCAACCATCAGATTAAGTCCTGACTATTTCATGTTATAAAAACAAAGAACCTTTAAGCAGCTGACCTTGTGTTATAATCAGGTAGAGGACGTAAACATAGATTCTTTCAGGACTGTCTGCCGCTGGGTAGCCGGTATAAGCGTACAACCTAACTCGTCTCTACTTCTTCAGCCACAAAAGCACCAATGCATCAGCAGAGTCCTTCAATACTAAAGCTAATGCTTTTCGTACCACTTCCAGAGGCGTTAGAGATACTACCTTTTTTCTCTTCAGACTCGCTAAGTTTTATTCTTAGCACTATTACCAATGCTTAAAATATTAATCCCCTCAAATTTTTTCTTGATTCAATTAATTTAGAAATGGGTGCAAACAAAAAAGCCACTTACAAGTTTTATCCTGTAAGTGGCTTTTGAAGCTCCCCCTCTTGGGCTTGAACCAAGGACCCCATGATTAACAGTCATGTGCTCTAACCAACTGAGCTAAGGAGGAGTTTGTTATTCTGCTTTAGCGCTGAATTCGGATGCAATATTACGGCGCTTTCGGGTACGATGCAAGCCTTTTTTAGAAAAAATTAATCTTTTTTTATTCTTTTATTATTAGTTCGTGATATACAGGAAATTACCTTGAAGGGTGGTGGCATATTGCCGCAACGGATAAGAAGCCGGGCCGCCGGTAACCTGTCCGCTTAAATCAAATTGTGAGCCGCAGCAGGGATCCAGCAGAAATAAATTAGAAGCATCCACCTCTACCGTAGAGCATTTTTCGTCTTCGGGTTTGTGCGTGCAGTTGCGTTCAATGGCCCGGTAGCGGTTGGCATCTGCCCGAATAACAATAATGCCCCGTACTCCACCTCTGAGGTATACATAGCCGTTTATCTGCCGCAAAGCATTATACTGAATATTCGTAAGATTAAGCTGCTCGTTTACTAATACATTCGGGATAAAAGGGGCAGCCGTATTATCCTTACAACCGGAAAAAAAAACAAGAATAAATAAAAAGCGGAAAAACTTACGAATAATCATAAAATCCTTTGCCGGTTTTGCGTCCCAGGAAACCGGCTTCTACTTTCTGTTCCTGGATACGGCTGGGCCGAAACTTGGCTTCGTAGTGAAAAGCCTGAAACAGAGAAGACGTAACCGCTAAATTTACATCGTTGCCAATTAAATCCATTAGCCGGAAAGGCCCCATTTTAAAACCAGTTGCTTCCAGTAATTTATCAATGGTTTCGTGATTGGCTACGCCTTCTTCCAATACCTTAAGCGCCTCCAGGTAGTACGGCCGGGCTACCCGGTTAACGATAAAACCCGGACTATCTTGCACCTGCACGGGCTTTTTATTTAATTCCAGAACCAGATCAGTTACGGTATTTAATGTTTTTGCAGATGTAGCAGCCCCCGCAATTATTTCTACAAGCGGCATTAAAGCAGCCGGATTAAAAAAGTGCAGGCCAACCAGGCGCTCGGGGTAGGGCAGGCCGGTAGCAATTTTGGTAATGGAGATGGAGGAGGTATTTGTGGCCAAAATACAATCCGGCGCATTTATATCGGCGAGTTCTTTAAAAATACCCTGCTTTACTTCCAGCTTTTCTACTGCCGCTTCTATTACCAAATCTACAGTCAGGTCCAGGGTGTCGGGGGTAAATATTAGTTGCGCCAGGGTTGCTTTTTCGGCAGCAGCAGATAAGGTGCCCTTTTCACGACTTTTAGCCAGGTTTTGGGTAATAGTATTTTGGGCAGAAGCCAGAGCGCTGTCGTTTATATCAAACAATAAGGTTTTAAAACCGGCCTGGGCACATACCTGGGCAATGCCCGTACCCATGGTTCCGGCACCCACTACGCCAATTGTTTTTACCGTATCCATGGTTTTATTAGTCTTTAGTTGTTGTTCGTTAATTGTTATTCGGTTTTCATGGCTATAAGTTGCTGGGGCTAATTATAGCCATGAAAATATTGGAGTTTAGGGCAACCCAGATCCGGCGAGGCAGTACACCGCTAACTACAACGCCTGAAACTGCCGCAGGAACCGGATATCGTTTTCAGTGAATAAACGCAGATCTTTTATTTGGTAACGCAACATGGTTATCCGCTCAATGCCCATACCAAAAGCAAAACCAGAATATTTTTCGGGATCGATACCGCAGTTTTGTAATACAGCTGGGTCTACCATGCCGGAACCGCCAATTTCTACCCAACCGCTTTGCTTGCAAATATTACACCCGGCTCCTTTACAAATCAGGCACGAAATATCAATCTCAGCGCTGGGCTCGGTAAAAGGGAAGAACGAGGGCCGGAACCGGATTTTGGTTTCTGCACCAAACATTTCCTGCACAAAGTAATAAAGGGTTTGCTTCAGGTCGGCAAAACTGACGTTTTCATCAATAAACAAACCTTCTACCTGGTGAAACACGCAGTGAGCCCGCGCTGAAATAGCTTCGTTCCGGAAAACACGTCCCGGCGATAAAGTGCGGATAGGCGGTTTCTGGTTTTCCATTACCCGTACCTGCACGCTGGAAGTATGCGTACGCAGCAGCATGTTGTCTTCTACAAAAAACGTATCCTGCATATCGCGGGCCGGATGGTTTTCGGGGAAGTTCAGGGCCGTAAAATTATGCCAGTCGTCTTCTATTTCGGGACCTTCCGATAAGTTAAAACCAATACGTTCAAAAATCCGGATTATTTCTTCGCGCACCACCGTAAGTGGGTGGCGGGTACCCAAGGTATCCGGTACGGGCGGCAAAGTAAAATCAATAGTTAATTCCTGGCGGCTGCTTTGAGCTTCCAGTTGTTCCTGAGCCTGGGCAAATTTAGCCAGCGCGGCTTCTTTTAATTTATTTACCTCCTGGCCGTAGGCTTTCCGTTGGTCGGGCGGTATATTTTTAATGTTGTCAAAAAGATCGGCAATCTGGCCTTTCCGGCCGGTATATAAAATCCGGAACTGCTCCAACTCTTCTTTGTTTTGCACAGCAAAAGCGGCAACTTCCTGGGCTATTTGGTTTACTTTCTCGTACATAAGCGCAAATATAGGCACTTATTAGCTTACGTGCTATTTCTATAAGGGCAGAAGTTTAAGCAACCGGATACGCCACAAATTCTTAGTTCCGTAGCTTCTAAACAGTTGCTTATAGCCCTTAAAATATCAATGTATAACCCTTAGAAGCCTTTTTTACCGGTAAAAAGCAGCTACAACCAGAACTATTTACCTTTCTGTTAGTTTAATAATCCGGGCAGGTAAATAGCCATATAATTAGCCATAAGTTTTACCGCGTAAAGTTTAAAATCAAAAGTGTGTAAATAGTAATTGTTTTATCTTGTTGATAATGAGCAGATTGCTGACAGATAGCCAGTGGGGCAGAGTGTAAATAGTATATTGGTGCAGTTGTACTTAAACCATTCAGTTATTGATATATATTTAACTACAGAGAATAATATTTTAAAAAAGTTGAATAAATATATAGTTAAGTTGAAAAATCTATTTTAATTTGCCAACCGAATGAACGTTCATTTGGGTGTGTTTACTACTAGCTTTGGAGAATATTTCGGATAAGAAGAAGGCCATTTTTGAGAGTACGCTTGCTTTAGTAAGAGAATACGGTTTCCATGGTACCCCGATGAGTCAGATTGCTAAAACAGCCGGTGTGGCGGCAGGTACCATTTATCACCATTTTGATAGCAAGGATACTTTAATTATGGAAGTGTATGCTTTTGTCCGGGATAAAATGCTGAACTCCATGCTACAAGACGATAATGAAGATATGGCTTTTAAAGACCGTTTTTTCAATTTCTGGATTAGCCATTGCCTTTTTTACATAGAAAATCCGAATGCGCTTTTTTTTATGGAGCAGTTTGTTAACTCGCCGTACAGTACCCGCGACCCTTTAACGGAAAACGAGCGTTTCCAGATAACATTTCGGGATTTAATAAAAGCTGGCGTAGATAACGGTATTCTAAAGCCGCTTAACCATTTAATCCTGAGTTCTATTATTCATGGGTCGGTGGTAAATGCCGCAAAAATTCACCTCTGTCGCCGGATTAATATTGGCGAGACTGAGCTTAAGCAAATAGCCCAGATTATTTGGGACGGCATGAAGAACCAAAGTGCCCCCGAAGCAGTTGGCTAGCTGCTACAGCACCAGGTAAAGGCGGGTTTCATTTTATGTTTAAGTATTACCTACTTATTCCGCTTACAGCCATTTGTTAGTTCCTAGTTTGCTTCCGGAAAATATTATACCGCAAATCAGCATATCTATTTTTTACCACTTTACTATAACATGAAAAAAATAAACTTTTTGTTGCCGCTGCTAGTAGGGCTGTTTTTTAACCCTTATATAGTTGCAGCGCAAACAAATAACAATAACCAACCTAACCCGGGTAGCTTTACGTTGGAGCAATGTCTGGCCTTTGCGCTGCAAAACCGGCCGGCGGTAAAGATTGCCCAACTCGATGAAGAAATTGCCGAGCGCGAAATTAAAGCCAATTTAGCCGGTTGGCTGCCGCAGATAGGCTTGCAGTATAACTTACAGCACTATCTTAAAATGCCGGTTACGTTGCTGTCGCTCGATGGTGGTCCGCCAACGCCGCGTACGTTGGGAGTTGCGAACACGTCTACGCTGGCCCTGCAAGCCAACCAAACCATTTACAACAACGATGTGCTGCAGGCCACCCGGGCCGCCCGCTTTGTGCGGCTACAAAACGACCAGAATACCCTGAATACCAAAATAACTACGGTAGTTACGGTAAGTAAGGCATTTTACGATGTGTTGCTTACCCTGGAGCAACAGCGTATTCTGGATGAAGCCATTATCCGGCAGGAAAAACAACTAAAAGATGCCCGGGCCCAGTATGAGCAAGGCCTGGTAGATAAAACCGATTTCCAGCGGGCCAGTATAACCCTGGCCAATATCCGCAGCGATCGCAAACGTACCCTGGAATCGGCAAAATCTAAGCTTACTTATTTAAAAGAATTAATGGGCCTGGCTCCCGAAAAGCCGTTGCAGTTAACCTTTGATTATAGCCAGATGGAAGGCAATATTCCGGTTGATACCACCGCGGGCGTTAAGTTTAATAACCGGATAGAATACCAGCAACTCCAGACTTTAAGGCAGTTACAGGGCTTAAGTGTAAATTATTACCGTTGGGGCTTTTTACCCAATGTATCGGCATTTGGTAATTATAATCTGGTAAACCAAAACAACCAGTTCGGCGATTTATTTAACCAGTCGTTTCCAAACGCTTTAATTGGTTTAAGTGTGGGGGTGCCTATTTTTCAGGGTACGCGCCGGATTCAGAACCTGCGCCGGGCCGAGTTAATAGACCAAAGCCTGGAAGTAGAAATAACCAATATACGTAACCGGATTAGCTCAGAGTACGACCAGGCGCTGGCTAATTACAAAAGCGATTTAAATGAGTGGCTCACTACCCGCAGCAATGTTGCCCTGGCCGAAGATGTTTACCGCATTATAAAGCTGCAGTACAACGAAGGGATTAAAACCTACCTCGACTTGATTACAGCCGAAACCGATTTGCGGGTAACCCAACTTAATTATTACAATGCCTTGTACCGGGTGCTGGCCAGTAAATTAGATCTGCAGCGCGCCCAAGGAACCATTAGTGTAATTTAACTTCTCTAGCTTTAAATATTCTTACAATATGATACGAAATGTATTTTCTATAACGCTGTTGGTTGCCGGAGCCCTGTTTGCTACTTCCTGCGGAAAATCGGGTAACACCCCGCAGAGCCCGCAGAATGCACCGGTGCCGGTAAATGCTTATACCGTACAGCAGGAGCGGGTAATTGGTACCGATACATACCCAGCGCGGGTAGTGGCTTTAAATGAGGTAGAACTCCGGCCCCAGGTAAGTGGCTACATTACCAACAGCTACGTGCAGGATGGCCAGATGGTAACCAAAGGACAAAAGTTATACGAAATAGATCGCACCCAATACCAGGCGGCATATAACCAGGCACAAGCCAATTTACGCAGTACCCAGGCTAACCTCGAAAGAGCCCGCCAGGATGCCGAACGTTACGAGAACCTGGCCCGCCAGGATGCCGTAGCCCGGCAACGGGTAGATTATGCCCGGGCCGAGTTAAGTACCGCACAAGCCCAGGTAGCCGCCGCCCAGGCAGGTGTTTCGGGGGCTTCTACCAATTTGCGCTATTCGGTTATTACAGCGCCCATGAGCGGCCGCATTGGTATTGCCCAGGTAAAAATTGGCAGCCAGGTTACGCCGGGCCAAACCCTGATAAACACCATCTCGGCCGATAATCCCATTGCCGTAGAGGTGGTCATAACCGAAAACGATGTACCCCGCTTTACCCGTTTACAAAACAGACCCGCCAACGACTCTGTTTTTACGGTTCAGTTTACCAATGGTAAAATGTATCCTTATCCGGGTAAAATTCAGGCCATTGACCGGGCCATTAACCCCCAAACTGGTACCATAACCGTACGGGTTAGTTTCCCCAATCCGGATCGGACCTTAATTCCCGGCCTGACTACGCTTTTGCAGGTACGCAACGAAGATATAGGCCAGCAACTGGTAATTCCTTATAAAGCTGTAACCGAACAAATGGGTGAGTTTTATGCCTTTGTTATTCAGGGCGATTCTGTGGTACAGAACCGGGTAGCTTTGGGGTCTAAGGTGGCCGATAAAGTAGTAGTGCGCGAAGGATTAGCCTCCGGCGATAAAATTGTGGTAGAGGGTATTCAAAAGCTTCGGCCGGGCGCAAAAATTACGTTAGGTGCACCGCAGCCGCCAGCCGGACCACCAGCCGGTAAATAAACGGGTGAATGAGTGAGTGAGCGGAGGCGTGAATAGATTTTAAATGGTTGAGCAGTATATATTTTTGCCATTTTAAATATTGTTTATCCCGGATGAATCAAACCGGTATTCATCCGCAGCATTATTCACTTCCCCATCTACTCAATCGCTCATGCGCTCAATCAGTCATTCAAAAAAATAACTCATTTATATAAAGAAATGATATCAGAAGTATTTATAAGAAGGCCGGTTACCGCCATTGTTATCTCGCTGGTAATTATGCTGGTGGGTACGTTGTCGATATTAAACCTGCCGGTTAGCCAGTACCCGAATATTACGCCGCCAGTAGTTTCGATACAAGGGAACTATACCGGTGCCGATGCCCAAACGGTGGAGCAAACAGTGGCTACGCCCGTTGAAACCCAGATAAACGGTACCCCCGGCATGACTTATTTATCGTCGAACAGTACCAGTACCGGTCAGATTTCGATGAACGTAAACTTTGAAGTGGGTACCGATGTGAATATTGCCACCCTGGACGTACAAAACCGGGTAAGTATTGCCGAACCTCGTTTACCCGAAGAAGTACGGCGCTTGGGTTTAACGGTTCGGAAACGGAATCCAACCATTATGATGGTAGTAACTTTTTACTCGCCTAATGGTACCCACGATATTAAATTCCTGGATAACTACACCAATATTTATATTCGGGACGCAATTTTGCGGGTACCGGGTGTTGGCGATATTAACACCGTAGGCGAGGAGTTTAGTATGCGGGTGTGGTTACGCCCCGATAAATTAGCCCAAATGGGCGTAAGTCCTATTGAAGTGGCCGCTGCGTTGCGGGAACAAAACGTACAGGTGGCCGCCGGTTCGGTGGGGGGCGCACCGCAATATTCTACCCAGGCATTTGAATACCCACTAACGGTAAATGGCCGCTTAACCAACCAGGAGCAGTTCGAAAATATTGTAGTCCGGACCCGGCCCGAAGATGGCTCGTTGGTTTATTTGCGCGATGTGGCCCGGTTGGAACTGGGTAGTTTTGGTTATACCCGGCAAGCATTTGTAAATGGTAAGCCGGCTACCTTTTTGCTCGTTTATCAATCGCCGGGCAGCAACGCCCTGGAAACCGCCGAAGGTGTATATGCGGCCCTGGATCGTCTGAAAAAAACCTTCCCGACCGATATGGATTACAAAGTATCTTTCGAGTCGGTAACGGTGGTGCAGGTTTCTATTGAAGAAGTAATGCATACGCTGGTAGAAGCCCTGGTGCTGGTAATTTTAGTCGTGTTCCTGTTCCTGCAAAACTGGCGGGCTACGCTGGTACCAATTCTGGCAATTCCGGTTTCTATTGTGGGTACCTTTATCTTCTTTATTCCGCTGGGCTTTACCATTAATACGCTTACCTTATTTGGTTTTGTGTTGGCTATTGGTATTGTGGTAGACGATGCCATTGTGGTGGTAGAAGCGGTGCAGCACTACATCGACCACGAAGGGTTATCGGCGAAAGAAGCTACCCGTAAAGCCATGAAAGATATTACGGCACCGGTAATTGCCATTGCGTTAATACTGGCCGCCGTATTTATTCCGGTAGGTTTTGTACCGGGTATTGTGGGCCGTTTGTACCAGCAGTTTGCCATTACCATTGCTATTTCGGTTTTAATTTCGGCTTTTGTGGCGCTTACGCTTACACCGGCTTTGTGCTCGCTTATGCTCCGCCCCATGAAACTCGACGAGAACTCCCGGGGTTTAAATAAGTTTTTCTACAAGTTTAACCAATGGTTTGCCCGCGTTACCCATTCTTACTCTAATGGCGTACGCCGCAGTATTAAAGCTGCGCCGCTGGTGCTTATTTTACTCGTGTGTGTGTATGCCGGTACCATTGGTTTATTCCAGAGCAAACCAACCGGTTTTATTCCTACCGAAGACGAAGGCCGTTTATTTGTAACCTTTGAATTGCCCCAGGCGGCTTCCAGCAACCGGACCATTGCCGTATTAAAGCAAATTTCGGAAGAGTTGCGTACCACGCCGGGCGTTAATAATTATTCGGCTATTGCGGGTTTAAACGTGTTAAACTTTTCGATTAAATCGAACAGCGGAACCATTTTTGTGCAGTTAAAGCCCTGGGCCGAACGCAAAGAAGCAGAGCAGCAATTATTTGGTATTATGGGCGTATTACAGGCCAAGTTTGCCAAGATTAAGGATGCCAATATTGTGGTAGTGCCGCCGCCGGCTATTCCGGGTTTAGGCCAAACGGGTGGTTTTAGTTTTATGTTGCAGCAGCGCGAAAGTACCGACGATATTAAGGCGTTTGAAGGCGTGGTAAATAACTTTTTGGCGGAGGTGCGTAAACGGCCCGAAATTACGGGTGCTTTTACCTTCTTTACGGCCCGTACGCCGGGTTACCAGTTAGAGGTAGACCGCGAAAAAGTTAAAAAGCTGGGCGTGTCGTTAACCGATGTTTTCTCGACGATGAGTACCTACATGGGAAGCCAGTACGTAAACGACTTTACCATGTATGGCCGTAACTTTAGGGTGGTTGCCCAGGCCGATACCGCTTTCCGGGACGATATTGAAGATCTACAGCAATATTATGTGCTTAACCGGCAAGGACAGTCGGTGCCGCTTAGTGCTTTGGTGTCGCATAAAGTAATAGAAAGTGCGCCGGTAATATCGCATTATAACCTTTTCCGGTCTACCGAAATTAACGGTAATGCGGCCCCTGGTTACAGCTCCGGACAAGCTATTCAGGCTTTAGAGGAAGTGGCGGCCCGGGTATTGCCGGCCGGCTACGGCTACGAGTTCTCCGGCTTAAGCCGAGAAGAATTGTCGTCGGGTAACAGTACCGTGTATATATTTGCGTTGTCTATAACACTGGTTTTTCTGTTGTTGGCAGCCCTTTACGAAAGTTGGTCGGTGCCTTTCTCAGTATTATTGGCGGTGCCTTTGGGTGCCTTTGGGGCCATTGTAGCCTTAATATTTTTGCCTAAACTTTCTAATAACGTGTATGCCCAGATTGGTTTGATTACCTTAATCGGGTTGGCGGCTAAAAATGCTATTCTGATTGTAGAGTTTGCCAAAGAACGCGTAGACCACGGCGTAGATATATTAGAAGCTACCCTGGAGGCGGTTAGACTGCGTCTGCGGCCTATTATCATGACATCGCTTGCGTTTATTCTGGGCGTGTTGCCGCTGGCCTTTGCTGCCGGCGCGGGAGCCGTAGCCCGCCAAACCATTGGCTGGACTGTGGTGGGCGGTATGCTTTCGGCTACATTCCTGGCGCTCTTTGCCGTACCAGTATTGTTTTTGGTAATTACCCGCTTTGCCTACGGTAAAAAGAAACTGCAGGAACTAAAGGAACTGTACCCGAAAGTTGATTACGACCACGACGGCGAAGGTTTTGCACATTAGTATTTTCTATAATTAAAACAGAAGCCCTGCCATTTAATTGGCAGGGCTTTTTTTATTGCTGCTTTTCTCTGTTAAATTAAAATAAAGTTTAATGGTGTATATTTTATTGCTCAAATAAATAATCAAAATCAGCAATCAATCTGAATAATATTATATTTGCTTAGGTAACACTACCTCATTTAACGCTGTTTAACTTGAAAAAACTTTTACTAACCTTATTTTTATTAAAGTTGTCGCAAGTAGTATGGGCTCAAACCCAAACTTTGTCTGCAACAGATACCCGTTTAAATAACACTGATACCGGATTATCGACACCGCCCGATAACTCTGATCTAGCTAAAAGAAAATGGTTGGTGGGTGGCGCTTCGGTAGCCGGCATGGCGGGCTCGCTGGTCCTTTTTACCAAAATATCGAACTACGAATACAGCAAAAACTTTCATACCGTAAACGATAGCAAAGCCTGGCAACAACTCGACAAAAACGAACACGCTTTTATTGCCTATACCGCCAGCCGGTGGCTTACCGAAGCTTGGGAGTGGGCCGGATTGTCAAGGCGGCAGGCGGTGGGTTTAAGTAGTGCTACCAGTTTGGCGTATTTATCTGCCAAAGAATACCTCGACGGCCACAAATCGGATTGGGGCTGGAGTTGGACGGATATGGGAGCCAATGTAGCCGGTATTACTTTATTTGCTGCCCAGGAATTGGCCTGGAAAGAGCAGAAAGTGCAATTTAAATTTTCGGCCAGTCCGCGTACTTATGCCACCGATTTAGATAACCGCGCAAATATTGTATTTGGCAACACAACTGCCGAGCGATTATTAAAAGACCACAATTCCCAAACTTACTGGCTCAGTTTTAATTTAAAGTCGGTTACGCAGGCTTCTAAAATTCCGGCCTGGCTAAATGTTGCGGTGGGCTACGGAGCCGAAAACATGTTTGGTACCTACGATAATATTGGCTACCACAATGGCGTTATTGTTTTTGACCGCAGCGATTTAAAACGCTACCGCCAATGGTATATCGCACCCGATATTGATTTAACCAAGATAAACACCCGCAGTAAAGCCCTGAAAACGGTATTATTTGCCCTGAACTCCGTTAAATTCCCGTTGCCTGCCTTAGAAATATCGGAAGGAAAACTAAAAGCCCATGCCATTCATTTTTAGAATTTTATTACAGTAATCCGAAGTTCTACTTCTGCAATAGAAAAGCCCTGCAAGGGCGTAATGGTGGCCATTAATTTAACCTTGCTACACCTTAAATGATGGAACAGCTGGCAAATATTAGCTTCTGAAGCATAATTACTATTTATTAAGCGCATGTCTGGGCATCGAATAACTCACAACAAATAACGATAATTACCCTTCCAGCCATTTTTTAAAACTAGTGGCTTTGTCGCGGCTAATGTCCAGTTCCTGGTTAAAAGGCGGCTTTAAAGTAACCGCAAGGCCTTTGTAAGTACTTTGGATTTTACCCACGGTGTTTATGTGAGCAATAGTTTGCCGGTTTACCCGGTAATAAAGAGTAGGGTCGAGGAGGTGTTCTATTTCGTCGAGGGTATCCTGCTCCACCACATATTTCTGGTTTTGCCAGGTATACATAAAAATAAGTTCTTCTTTCCGGAACAACGCAACATTAGTAGTTGATACGGGTACCAGGGCGTTTTTGTGCACTGCCAAAAAACGATCTTTGTATTTTACCGTGTGGCCTACCATTGTTTGTAATAAATGCTTTACCTGCTCGGCGGCTAATTTAGTGTTTTGCTGATTCTTGTATTTTTCCAGAGCTTTGGCCAGCTCGGTTCTATCTATGGGTTTTAATAAATAATCGATGCTGTTGAGCTTAAAAGCTTTAAGAGCGTACTCGTCGTAGGCAGTAGTAAAAATAATAGGACAGCCAGGGTCTACTTGTTTAAAAATATCAAAACTAATGCCGTCGGATAACTGAATGTCAGATAAAATTAAATCGGGTGTTTGGTTATGGCGCAGCCAATCTACGCTGGCTTCTACGTTTTCCAGGATAGCCAATAAATGCGCAGTAGGTTCCAATAGCTGCACCAATTTGGCCAAGCCGCGGGCAACTAGGGGTTCATCCTCAATAATCAGAATATTCATATCAGCGGGACTTTAACGGTAAAATTTTCGGCATCGGCTGCTACCAAAACGGGGGCTTTAGAAATAAATTTATACAAGGACGTTAGGTTTTCGAGGCCTTGTTTATTCGAGTTCTCAATCAATTTCTTGGGTTGTAAATTATTCCGGACACTTAAATATTCTTGGTCGGCCATAATTTTAATATGTAAAGGTCGGTTAAATTGAATTATATTGTGTTTAATGGCATTTTGAACCAGAATTTGTAATGTAACCGGCACAATCTCTTTTTGCTGAACAGCGTCCGGAATAGCAATGTCGATTTTAATGGCTGTGGCAAAACGGGTCTCCAACAAAAAAATATAACTGCGGATAAAGTCTATTTCGGTTTGTAAACTCACCAGTTCTTTGTCTTTATTTTGGAGTACATACCGGTAAACTTTGGATAGATTTTGTAAAAAGTCCGAAGCCAACTGCTGATCTTCAAAGATTAAACTGTTAAGCGAAGTAAGAGCATTAAACAAGAAATGCGGATTCAGCTGGTTTTTTAAATTATCGAACTGCACCTGCGTTTTTTCCCTTTCCAGCCGCTCGGCCTGCTGAATACTTATTTTCCATTGACTCAGGAAATAATTGGCAAAGAAGCCTAAGTTAAGCACTACTGAAATTAGAATATACAGAATATAGGTTGATAAGCGAAATAAATCATCTATCTGGATAGGTAATTTGGGCGCACCCCACCAAAAAACAAAGGCCCGCACCAGCAAAATATATACCAGGCCCAAAATAGTTTGAATGGCCATGCGGCCAGGAATGCTCCGCTCGTAGGGATATACTTTATTCAGAAAACTATCCAGGTATTTAAAAAAATACCAGATAGTGGCAATTACCACCAGCGAAACCCCAAACATGCCCAGGTGTAGGTCTAAAGTAATTTTGGGAAAGCGAACGTACCGGATTAAAGCCCCCAAAAGAGCCAGGCACAGCAAAACGCCATTGGTGTAAATAAAATTTTTGGAAATTCTTAAATGGGTCATGGGGTTTGTTACTACCAACTTTGGGGAATTTACAAATTTATCTGCTGGCGGTGGCGGGCAAACTACTGCTAATAATTTGTCCGTCGCTCATTTCTATTATCCGGTCGGAGTTAGCGGCAAATTCCGGGTCGTGGGTAACGGTAATAATGGTTTGGCCTAAATCCTGGGTAAGGTGCCGGAAAATATCAAAAACCACCTGTGTGTTCTGGGAATCGAGATTGCCGGTGGGTTCGTCGCCCATAATAATGCTGGGGTCGTTAATAAGGGCACGGGCAATGGCTACCCGTTGCTGCTGTCCGCCCGAAAGCTTGCTGGCCGGTTTGTGGGCGTGGTCCTGTACGCCTAAAATCTGCAATTTCTGGTAAGCCCGTTCTTCAATTTCTTTGGGCGTGTACCGGCTTAGTTTTAAAGCCGGAATCATCACGTTCTGCAGAACCGAAAATTCGGGCAGCAAAAAGTGAAACTGAAATACAAAGCCAATGTGTTCGTTCCGGAACCGGGCCAGTTCGTTTTGTTTTTTGCCGGTTAGTACGGTTTGGTTTATTTCCAGTGTGCCTTCGTAATCGGTATCCATGGTAGAAATCAGGTACAGCAAAGTAGATTTCCCGCAGCCCGATTTGCCTACCAACGACACAAATTCGCCTCGCTGCACCTCTAGGTTAATATTTTGGAGTACCTGAAATTTTTGCGGTTCATAAAAATATTTATTCAAATTCGTAGTTCGGAGTATGGTTTCCATCTACAGTTATGAGTTAGGAGTTGAAAATTAGAAATTAGAATTTTGACAATATTAAATCAACATTCAGCCATTTATTGACCACGGATGATTTCGATGGGGTCTACTTTGCCGGCGTTGCGGCTGGGCAGGTAGCCGGCAATGGCGGTGGTGCCTAACCCGAATATCACGCCAATCAGGTAATATTTAGGTGTAAAATTTACCGGCAGCGTATCGATGCTGATAAAATCGCCGCCGTTAAACGGCACCAGCGACACAAGGTACGAAAGCACAAAACCAATAATTAAACCCAAGGCGCTGCCCAAAAAACCAATGACCAGAGATTGAATCAGGAAAATATTGCGGACATCATTAGCGGCAAAGCCGGTAGCTTTTAAAATGGCAATATCTTTCATTTTATTATGAATGGTAATATTTAGAATGTTGTAAATGCCAAAGCCCGCCACAATGAGCAAGGTAACCGACACCGAATACGTGAGTACATTCCGGATCATGGAGCCGGTCAGAAAAGTGGCATTGGCGGTTTCCCAATCTTCGGCTTTGTAGCCCAGCATTTTCTGCAAAGCAGCAGCTTTTGGTTTGGCAGCATTTATATCTTTCAGTTTCAGGTTGATATCGGTAATATAACTTTGGTCTTTCTGCAATATTTTTTGCACGGTAGAAATGGTGGCGTAGGCTTTTACGTTATCAATAGCGCCTAATCCCATCTGGAAAGTTCCCACAATCTTCAATGTCATGGTAAAACCTTCTGGTGTAGTAATCACTACCCGGTCGCCGGTTTGGGTATTCAGTTTCCGAGCCAGTCCGGTGCCCATGAGAATGCCATCCGGCGAGAGCAGTAAGTCTTCGAGTCGGCCGGTTTTAATTTTAGACCGCAGATTGAATAATTTGTCTTCTTCCATAATATCTACGCCGGCAATAGTGCCATTTAGCTGCACCGGGCCGTAGTTGTAAAAAACCTGAGAACTGAGCAAAGGCGCGGCCCCCAGCACCAGTGGATCCTGGCGCAGCAAATTTGCAATCTGGAAAGCATTCCGGATTTTGGGTGTTTCGTTTTTAGGTTTCTGGTGGTGCACCACCGTTAGGCTTTGCTTACCATACAGTTCTTCCAGAATGCTCTGCCGGGGCTCCGTTACATCGTGGTAAATCCGGATATCGGGCGTTGAGGTCATGGTAAGTTCTTCGGTAAAATTATTCAGACCGGTCATGAGACTAACCATGGTAATAAACATGGCAATCCCAAACGTAACGCCCAGCATGGCCACAATGGTTTGTTTAGGTTTGGCCAGCAGGTGGGTTTTGGCAATTTGGAGCGAAAGGTTCATGACTTACCGGGTTACAAGTTGCGAATTGGATGCTAGACCCGAAATAATTTCGACTTCGTTCAGGGTTTCGACGCCTTTTACCACTTTTACTTTTTTTGTTTGGCCGTTTTGGTTAATCTCCACTGTATCGCCGGGCAATAACAAAGGGCGGGGAATTACCAATGTTTTATTCTTCTGATTGATTATAATATTGGCTTCCAGGGCCAGGCCGGAATAATAGCCCGGCAGTGAATCGGTTAACCGGGCATCTACCCGTAAAGACTGGTCGCGCGGATCTACGGTGGGGTAAATTTTAGCTACTTGCGCTTTAAACACTTGTTTGGGATAGGCATCTATTTTTACCAATATTTCCTGACCGGCTTTTACCCGCTGTATATCCAGTTCATCTACCTTAAGCCGCAGGTAAAACTGGTCCAGGCGACCCACTACGGCTAATGGTTCGCCTCTTTTAACCAGTTCGCCGGGTTCTTTCAGCATTTTTAGCAGGGTACCTTTAATCTGGCTTTTTACGGTGTAACGTGCGCTTTCGTCGCGGGCAATCTGCAAATTGCTTTGGGTAGATTGCCGTTCCAGGTATAGTTGGTTCCGGAGTTTGTTGTAGCGGCTGCGGGCCGCCTGGTACTCGCTTTGGCTGTTGTTGTAGGTTAATTTAAAACGCTCCATCTCGGCTTTGGAGGTAGCATTGTGCTGATATAAATTCTGGTAACGCTGGTAGTTTATTGAATCGTAGTCCAGCTTGGTTTTAGCAGCCTGCCAGGCAACGGACGCTTCTTTTAGCACCGGGCTATTGGGCCGGTAGTTGGCGGCGGCCAGGTTATAAGCTTCGCGGGCGTATTGGTAACGGGCATTTTGCTGCGGACTTTCCAGTACAAACAAAGCTTGCGCCGGGTTTACAGGTTCTCCTTCCTGCACCAGCTTTTCCACGAGTATGCCTTCGCCCTGCGCATAAATCTGATATTCCTGATCCGAAACCACAAAGCCCGAGGCATACACCGCTTCGGTTAAGGGTTTTACTTCCGGGGTAACCGTTTCCGGACCGCGCCGGCAACCAGCCAGTACGAGGGTGCTTACCAAAGCCAGCAAGGTTAAATTTAAGAATAGGGTTTTGGTGTTATTTTTCATGGGTTGGGGTATTTGCAGCTTGGGTATATTGGTTATGGAGCAACAGCAACGAACGATTAATATAATACTGCGCCAAGGCATTTATATAAAGATTCTGCGATTTTAATTTTTCGGCGTATACCTGCAGCAGTTGATCCACGCTGTACACCGCCGCCTGGTATTTAATAATAGCGAGGTCATAATTTTGCCGGTACAATTCGTAGTGTTGCCGGTAACTTTTCAGGCTTTCGGCGGCGTTCTGGTAACTTAGTTGAATATCAGCTAATTCGGTTTGGGTTTGGATTACATACTGGTGCAAATTGTTTTGGGCTATTTGGTAATTTAGCTGGGCTTGCTTTACTGCGGTAATACGGTTAAAGCCGATAAACAAAGGCCAATCGGCCCGCACCCCAATTAACCCAATCTGAAACCAAGGATAACCTTCGGCCAGAAAATTAAAATTGCGGCGCTGCGCCTGGCGGGTATACCGACTGTATGCCGAAACTTCGGGCAGCCAGCTTAATTTTTGTTTTTGCCACTCCTGGTGGGTTGCTTGTAACCGGTAATTTAAAGCAAAATATCCGTTTTGTGCCTCCGGCGTAGTATTCAGGTTTACCTGACCTGGCTGTTTGGTTAGTAATTTTTCGGTAAGTTCTAAAGACGTAGCGGAATTTAAACTGCATAAGGCTTTTAATCGATTCAGGTTTTTCTGGTAAACAGTTAGGTTGTCGGCATAAAGCTGCTGGCTTTCCAGTTGTAATGCTTTTAAGCGATTATATTCCAAAGCTTCTACCAGGCCTTGTTGGTATTTGTGAGATGCCGTTAAGGCCAAAGTATCGTTTACCAGAGCATTCTGATGGGCAATAAAAGTAATTTCCTGGCTCAGCAATGTGGCGTAATACACCCGGGCAATTTCTTCGGCCGCGCGTTGCTCAGCGGTTAGTTTCTGATAGTGGGCCGCCTGGGCCTCGGCCGCAGCAATTTTGCGGTTTTTCCAGGCCGATGTCTGCAATAATGGCAAAGTAGCCTCCAGCCCGTATCCTAAATTATATTGGGTGCCAAACTGGATACTCCGGAACTCGCCCGCCTGACCTCCTACAAACTCAGCCGGCACCAGTTGCACCGGTAAGCTCAAATAATCGTCGAGTGCGGCGGTAGCTTTTACCTGAGGTAATAAAGCGGCATTTGCCTGCTTAACCTGGTAAAGCGCTAGTTTTTCCGTTAAAGCTTCGTTTTTTAAATCCGGCCGGTTTTGCAAGGCATAAGCCGTGCATTCGGCCAAAGAAGCAAATTTTACCTGGGCCTGAACCTGGCCCGTTAGCAGCAGGAAGAGAAGCAATATTGATAGCTTTTGCATGGGAGTAGCCGCACCGGGTTATTTTGTTTACAACACTAAAATAAAAGTTGGCCCAGGCCAATTAAAAATCTATCTATGTTAACCGGAAATATTCGGATTTAAATTGTAGGAAACAGATGTTAAGTCGTATTCAAAATATTCATTAATTCGGTGGAGAAGTCTTTTTTAATATATTTTAATTGCCCCGCGATTTTTCGACTTAAATGTTATTCTAACAATAGATTTTAGTTGTAGGGAGCAAACTACAAAACGCTTCTGAATCAAGTTATTGCGGGCAGAAACTTAGCACTTAAAAATATATACCTTTAAGCCAATATTTTAGGCCTCGGTACGTATTTATAGAAAATAATTTCCTGGCTATGAACCAACTGCTAACCATCATTATCTGGGCATTTATAAGAAGTTGGTTCCAAAGCGGTAGTCTGGTTATACTGGGCGAGGTGTACGATGCAAAATCGCAGGAGCCGGTACCTTACGTAAATATTTCGTTTAAGCAAGCAAACGGGCGCTTAATCAGTAATGCCGAAGGTATATTTAGGCTTACAGTTCCGGCCAGCTCCCAAACCGATACTTTAGTACTTTCTTGCATTGGTTTTGAGCCCCTGGCCGTACCGGTTAAAGCCTTTTTACATAACCAAAAATCCGGTAAACGCTTGTTGTTGCGCGAAAGTACAGCTACTTTGCAAGAGGTGCGGGTTACCCCCTTAAATGCCCGCCAGATAATAGCGCGTGGTATTGCCCAAATACCAGATAATTACGGCGGAACCACTTACCAGGCCGAGGGTTTTTACCGTCATGCGGTTAAAGAAAACGGCGCGTTTACTTCTTTAATTGAATCGGTGGTACAGGTTTACCAAGCCGGCTTTGGCGCCAGAAACGATGTGGATGTAACTTACCAGAAAAGCCGTCTGAGCCAGGATTATCGGCAGTACCGGCCGGCCGCAAAACCCAACCTGATGCAAAATGCTTTAGCCTTGGATCATGTACGGTACGGGCGGGGTTTTCTTAACCAAAATAATCTGGGCAACTGGCAGTTTAAAATTACCGGCTATACCCAAATAGATAAGCAGGATGTCTATATTATTAAAGCCAGCATACCCACTACCCGGAAAGCCGACATGCACCAAGCTACCATTTACGTAAGAGCCAACGATTACGCCTTTCTTAAAGTCGACTACGATTACAGTTGGGATACCCAGCAATTAGCCGGCGAACCTTTTCGGGCCGATACCCTGAAGTATAAGAAATATTCCTGGCGGGGTACGTTTAGTTATGCGCCTTACCAAAATAAATTGGTGCTAAACTACTTTCACTTTACGTTAAAGCAAAAGATATATTTAGAAAGCTATGTAACAGTTTCGAGTGGCAACATAAAAACGACGAAAGATTTGGCCAGCCAGGAATTGCACGAAGAGTTTGTGGTCAATAATATTCGGTTTGTTGCGCCCAAAGAAGTTAATGTGGAGGCGAAAAATAAGAATCCGGATTTATACCAGAATGCCGTTTCTTATGACCGCGCTTTTTGGGCGCAATACCAAAAGCCCGTCGATTCTAAACTTTACCAAGAGATTAAAGCCGATTTGGAAAAACATGCGCCCTTGGAAACGCAATTTGGGCAAGCCCCTACAGAATAAAATAATGCTGTTAGGCTTGCCCCATATTTGCGGGATTTTACCGCACCACGAATAACCAGACCAAAAACAGAATGGGCAGCAGGAACGGGATTGAAAAAGAAATAATATATTTAAAGAAAGACGGCATTTTGATACCGGCACTTTCGGCAATGGCTTTTACCATAAAATTGGGCCCGTTACCAATATAAGAGAAAGCTCCAAAAAATACCGACCCCAACGAAATCGCTTCAAGTAAGTGGTACGTTTCGGGGCCGTACGCAAAATTATGGACATCCAGCACGTTGCTGTAACTCATGTTGTATTTAGCCATGCTTAACGATAAAAAGTTGGCGTAGGTAGGCGCATTATCTAAAAAGCCCGACAAGGTACCGGCGGCCCAGTAAACCGAATCTGGATTTAATAAGGAGCTAAATTCTGGCGAAGCCGCTACTTTGGCCGCCAGTTGCAGGGCCGGCATCATGGTAAAAAAGATACCAAAGAATAAAAATACCACTTCCAGAATAGGCCCAAAGGTAAAATGATTACCATTTAAAGCAGTTCTACTCGAAAAACGGTAGCAGAAAAAAGCCGCGGTTAACTGAATAATTTCCCGTACAAAAGAAATCCGCATTTCGCCGAAAGAAATAGACGGCAGACCATTTATTACATTAGGGTCCAGGAAAATGGCCCCTATTATTACGGCCAGCCAAATTAAATTGCGTTTACCGGTAAAGTAAAACTCGGTTTTCTCATCAATTTTCTTCCGGACTTCTTCTTTGGGGGTATAATCTACGGCCCGATTTTTCCAATCGAAATAATAAAATATAGCACACAAGCCAATTACCGCAATAAACCAGGGTAGCACCAAATGCTGCAAGGTCCAGAAGAAAGGTACACCTTTTAGAAAGCCAATAAATAGCGGCGGGTCGCCGAGCGGCGTAAGTAAACCACCGGCATTACTTACAATAAATATAAAAAATATAATCTGGTAAGGTTTAATGCGGTGAATATTGAGCCGGATAAATGGCCGGATGAGTAAAAGAGAAGCACCGGTAGTACCAATAATATTGGCCAGGCAAGCTCCGGCAAATAAAAGTATAATATTTAAAAATGGGGTAGCCCGGGCATTGGCATTTATATAAATACCGCCGGCCGCAATGTATAATGAGCTTAACAACACCGCAAAAGAACCATAATCGGCGAGGGTTTCTACGGGCATGTGGTAATCGTGGCGCACCAGTAAATAATAAGCCAGTACCAGCAAACCCAACGTAACGGCTACTATGCGGTAATTATGCTCCCAAAAATGCGGAAATAAAACCGGCCCGGAAGCAATCATACCCAACAATAATAGAAACGGGATAATAAGATATGTCGGTAAAACCGGCATTGTTTCGGAGAGGAGAATAAAAATATTAACCATGCAGTAAAAGATCGGTTCTTATAATAATCTGGCGCAAAGGTACACCTTACGGTTAAATATACCAGTCTAATAAAGATAAATGGCTGCTGTTCATGTTGCCTGACTTATTGGCAGTTATTCGCAGGAATTATTCGGGTAATGCGTTTTGTTTAGATAATGCTTAACTTTGGAATGAAAATAGCAGTAAGTATATTTACCCTATAAACTCAGAATTTTATGATAGAAAATAAAGAAAAATCGGTTTCGGTATATGCCGAGGCTAATCCTAACCCGGAGTCGATGAAGTTTGTGCTGAGCACTACCTTGGCGCCCGATGCTGTAAGTGTAGACTACCCCAACTTAGAAAGTGCTGCCAACTCGCCGCTGGCCCAGGAGTTGTTTAATTTCGATTATGTTTCGCGTATTTTTATTTCGAGCAACTTTGTTACCGTAACCAAAAATACCGATATCCAATGGGTGCAATTGATACCGGAACTGCGGAGCTTTATTAAGTCCTACGTAGAAGCAGGCGGGCCTATCTTTTTACAAGATCCGGTAGCAGAACAAGCGCAGGCAACTTCTAATGCTACGGCGGAGCTTACCGGCGAAGATGCCGTTATTTCCCAGAAAGTAATTGACCTGCTCGAAAATTACGTACGGCCAGCTGTGGAGCAGGATGGCGGTAATATTACCTTTAAATCTTATAACCAAGGTGTGGTAACTGTAAACCTGCAAGGTTCGTGCAGCGGCTGTCCGTCGGCTACTATTACTTTAAAATCTGGTATCGAGAATTTATTGAAGCGCATGGTACCCGAAGTAACCGAAGTAGTAGCCGAAGGCGTAACTGATTTTGGTTATTAGTACCGAGCTAGCTATTACGAAAACAAATAGCCCGGCCAAACAGATTAGATTGGCCGGGCTATTTGTTTTTATGCTACCTTAACCGGCTAAGTAAAGCCGGTATTATTTATTTAATTCTGAAACGCCTTCTTCAAACTCGGCCAGGTATTGTTCTAATTCCAGAATATTTTTTGCATAAGCTTTTACTCTTTTATAAATGTAAAAGCCCATTATACTTAAAGCGGCCAGCATGGCCAGCAAAATATCAGGGTGCCAGATATCCCCAAAGGCACCATTGCCCAGAAAAGCAGAACTAAGGCGGGCGCAAATAAAAAGGGCTCCGAACAAGGTTAAAATAAAATAAACCTCCTGTCGCCGGTATTTTTTTAGTAAAGCTATATTTTCGGTTAAACTACCTTTTAAATCTCTGGCTGAAACAACGGTTTGCAGGGCGGTGTACTTTAACCAGTAGAAATAAACTACCATCAGCCCGAAAATAACCACAGTAACGAGTGATAATAATCCCCCAAAAGTTAGCCGGAATACCGGACCCTCATCGCCGAGTAAAAAATGTAAAAACGGGTTTACCAGAATATTTAACAGTATCCCTACGAAAAGCAAAGAAATAATTTTTTCGTACTTTTTTTTCATACCGGTTAGGGTGCCGGTAGATTTTTCCTGTAGCATTAGTCTTATTTGTTCCATGGTTTGTTTATTTTGGTTTAAATTTTTTTCGTTTTCCTGCTGCCAACGGGCTTTTAAATCATCTAATTCCATCTTCAGCGATTTATTCTTTCCTTTAATTTTTTCTTAATCCGGTTAATTTTTACGCCCACGTTACTTTCCGATAATCCCAGCACTTCGGCTATTTCTTTGTAGCTTTTTTCGTCCAGGTAAAGCATTACCAACGCTTTATCAAAATTATCTAAATCGTCTATGGCGGCTTGTAATTCTTTATCAAATAAAATGTCCAGGCGGTGGGGCGGTGGCTCCCGCATATTTTCCTGGGCCAACGACAAAGTTTTGAGTAAGGGCCGGCGGCTATTTTTTCTTAACCGGGTTATGGCTGTGTTCAGCCCGACCTGGTAAATCCAGGTACTTATTTTGGCTGTGCCATTGTACGTTGGCCAGGCTTTCCATAGGTTCAAAAGTATCTCCTGGAATAAATCTTCCGAATCGGTTATGTCTGAGCAATACATGCGGCATATTTTAAATATAATGCCCTGGTGTTCAGTAACCGACTTTAAAAATGCTTCTTCCAAGTTTAGTGTTTAAATAATTAGTCGCGGCAGTTTAAAAAAACTTACAGGCCAGATCAAATATATTTTAAACCACCAGAGAAGCAAGAATTTGAGAAAAAGGTAAAGATGAAAAACTGAACAGCAGGTTTAGAGGGGAAATTGAATTGAGGGTGCTTTAAGATTGAAGGGAGAAGTTTTATCCAATATTCTTCTAGCTTAGGCGCGGCACTTAAACTTTATTTCTGGCAAAATTTTCTAACCTTATCTAGCATTAACCGGGCAAATAAATAAATAAATAAAAAAGCCCGGCCAAGATTGGCCGGGCTTTTTTATTTAACAGCATTAATAATTCTTAACGCATCCGTTCGGTAGTAGCTAATTTAGGTGTTACAGCGGCAGGAGCCATTGGTTTGTTATCTTCATTAGTAGTAGTATCCAGTACAAGCGGGGTAGCAATAAACAGGGTAGAATAAGTACCCGAAATAACGCCTACCAGCATGGCAAAAGAGAAGCCCCGTAAGGTTTCGCCGCCAAAGATAAACAGGATAACCACCACAAAGAATACAGTTAAGGAAGTAATAATGGTGCGGCTTAAGGTGTCGTTCAAAGCCGGATTTATTACATCTTTCATTTTCGATTTTGGATTGTTGGCTAAATATTCCCGGATACGGTCAAAGATTACTACGGTATCGTTAATAGAGAAACCAATAATGGTTAAGATAGAAGCGATAAATACTTGGTCCATTTCGTAGCTTAAGCCAAATACGCGGGCAATGGCAAAGAAAGCAATTACCATTAAAGCATCGTGCACCAAGGCTACTACGCCACCCAAACTATATTGCCATTTCCGGAAACGTAACATTACGTACAGGAAGATACCGGCAAAAGATAATAATATGGCAATAATGGCGGTGTTCTGAATGTCGTCGGCCATGGTAGCGCCTACTTTGGCGGTGCTCAGAATCTGCGGATTAAGCGGAGCATATTCTTTTAAACCAGCTTCCAGGGCCGTTTGTACGGTAACATCGGCTTCTGTAGCTTCTTCTTCGGCCAGGTAACTGGTGGTTACTTTTAAGCGGTTAGATGCACCGTAAGTTTTTACTTCGGTACCGGCCTCTTTAAAGTTATCAATTAAAGCGGTTCTAACATCCGAAGCTGGTACAGCCTTATCGAACTGCACTACGTACGAGCGGCCGCCTTTAAAGTCTACGCCCAAGTTAGGACCACCTTGCAAAGCCATGGCTACAAACCCCAACACAATTATAGTAGGAGAAGCAATGTAGGCTACTTTGCGGTATTTAAGATAATCGTAATTGAAGTTCTTAAATAAACCATTGGAGAAGGCACTAGAGAAAGAAATATTGTCTCCTTTTTTACCGGAAATCCACCACTCAATAATTAAACGTGAAATATATACTGCGGTAAAGAACGAAGTAGCAATACCAATCATCAGGGTAATCGCAAAACCCTTAACCGGACCGGAACCAAAGAAGTACAGAATAATACCGGCTAATAAAGTAGTTACGTTTGCGTCGAAGATAGAGCTGAAAGCGCGATCGTAACCTTTATGAATGGCATCCCGCACACTTAACCCGTTTCTTAACTCTTCCCGAATCCGCTCAAAAATCAGTACGTTGGCATCTACCGACATACCAATGGTTAACACAATACCGGCAATACCCGGTAAGGTAAGGGCTGCATTAAACTGGGCCAGAATACCCAAAATAAAGAAAATGTTAAACACCAGGGCTAAGTCGGCTACTAAACCGCCTTTGCTGTAGTAAGCAATCATAAACAATACCACAACTACTAAACCAGCTATGGTTGATAGTAAACCTTGGCTAATGGCTTCTTTACCCAACGACGGACCCACAATGGCTTCTTCCACAATCCGGGTTGGTGCCGGCATTTTACCAGCTTTTAAAATATTAGCTAAATCCTGGGCTTCTTCAACGGTAAAGTTACCCGAAATAGAAGAGTTACCACCGGCAATTTCGGCTTGTACTACTGGCGCTGAGTACACGTAATCGTCGAGTACAATAGCTACCTGGCGGCCGATGTTGGCCCCGGTTAAACGCTGCCAGTTACGGGCGCCGGTTGTGTTCATGCTCATGGTTACTTCTGGCCGGCCGGTCTGGTCAAAGTCCTGACGGGCATCGCTGATATATTCGCCGGTTACGGGTGCTTTGCCATCACGACCTTTTTTAACCGCGTAAAACTCCAGGTACTCTTTGCGGTCGGGGCTTACAATGGGTTTAACCGACCACAAGAATTTCATGTTTGGCGGGAATAAAGTTTGTACATCCGGCTGACGGAACAAAGCATTTACCCGGGCTGTATCGCGTACGTTTACCCCTAAACCACCCGGCAGCGGTACAAATAAACGCGCTAACAAGCTGCTTTGGTTAGCACCTAAAGAATCGGTCTTAGCTGAATCGGCTGGGGTGGTGCTCGCTACTGTGGCGTTGCTGTCGGCTACTGGTTTGCCGGTTAGCGGGTCTATGGCCGGTTCTGATTTGGCTGCCGCATTGGTTAAAGCATTATCAGTTTTAGGAGCAGTAGCACCTTTTAATTTATTGGCAGCTTCCTGTTTGGCCAGTACGGTATTCAGTTGCATAAAGTAAGGCGAAAACTCTTCTGGCGACCATACTTCCCAGAACTCCAGTTTAGCCATACCTTGTAAAAGTTTGCGTACCCGCGTAACGTCGGTAACACCCGGTAATTCTATTTGTATGCGGCCGGTGCCTTTTAAACGCTGAATATTGGGTTGGTTCACACCAAATTTATCAATCCGGGTGCGTAAGATGTTAAAAGAACGATCAATGGCGCCTTCTACTTCTTTATTAATTTCAGAAATTACCTGGTCGTTGGTAGAGGCGTAGGTAATGCGGCCTTTGTTAGAGGTATTCGAGAAAATAGTGCTTAACTTACCAGTAGGGTTAATTTCGCGGTAAGCCCGGGCAAAAAGTGTGGTAAAGTTTTCCTGGCTGTTGCGTTGTAACACCTGCGCCCGGTCTAAGGCTTTCAGGAAGTTAGGGTCTTTGCTGTTACCCGACATGGATTTAATAATCTCAACCGGCGATACTTCTAAGGTTACGTGCATACCACCTTTTAAGTCGAGGCCTAAACCCAGTTCGCTGTCCTGAATTTCTTCGTAGGTATACTGTAAACCTAAAAAGTTAAATACCGGCTCCTTGCGGATTGAATCGAGGTAAGCAAATTTTTTGTTTGTATCGATGTTGCCTTTGGCAGTAGTGGCGTAGGCTTCGGCCTTCTTCTGCACATTTCTCGATACAAAGCTAAACGACAAGTAATACAAGCACAAAGCGGCCACTATTACTGTCAGGACAAAAATTACGGTTTTGTTACGCATTAGATGTACTAAATAATGTATAAAGTAAAATTGAAATATATTTGAAGCTACAGCCTAAATCCCAGGCTGACAGGTTAAACCGTCTTAAAAAGTTCTAAAATGAGGAAACAGTATTTAGAGACGGGTAATTCCAAAAAATGTAAATATTTTAAGGAGCGTTGGGCGAGATAGCCGTAGAAAGCAATAGCCGGATAAGAACAAGGGCTACTTTATTGGGCCGGTAAGTTGGTGAATTGGTGTTAAGTGCTTCTGGAACAAGTATTTGCCAGGTAACCGGTAGTAAAGTGGCCGGTGGCAGCACCACGCCGGCATATGTTGCCTCAAAAGAAACTTTTTGCTTTATCGTACCGTGTTGGTCGGTAGCGGCTTTGTTTACCTTTTGTTCAGAGGAGTTTGCCGGCGCTACCGCATAAGTAGTTACCTCGCGGTTATTTAAACCCACCACAAACAAAAGTGTGAGGGCTGTAAATAACAAACGCAGATGTTTAGCTATGTTAGCGGGTAAATACATTTAACACAAAGATAAATATTTTAAGTTGTTAAGAAAATAGAATTTAATTTTCCCCCAGCTCATTTTGGCGATAAGCTTTAATTTTAGTATCTAAGAACGATACCAGTACCTCTAAACCGCGTTCAAAACGGTTGTTATTGGGTATAATCAGGTCGGCGTCGTGTTTGTATGGTTCTATGTATTTTTCGTAGGTAGGGGCAACGTGGTTCAGGTAGCGGTAAAGCACATCGTCCAGCTCGTAGCCACGTTCTACTTTGTCGCGCATAATGCGGCGGTGCAGTTTTACGTGTTCTTTGGCATCGATGTAAACTTTTAAATCCAGTTGTTCGGCTACTTCGGCAAAATAAAATACAAATATTCCTTCCACAATAACCACCGGGGCCGGCTTAAAAATAAGGTCCTGCGGAATTACATTGGGGTTGTTAAAGGTATATTCTTTACGGGTAAAGGCTTCGCCCTGGCTTATTTTGTGTACGTCCTGGGCATAACTGTGGGCGTCAATAGAAGTAGGTAAATCAAAATTTACCACGCCCATATCGTCTTTCAATTGGTTTTCGCGCGGATGGTAATAATTATCCTGCGAAATCAGGCAAATATCTTCCGGCGCAAAAGAACAAATTAATTTACGTAAAAACGTGGTTTTGCCCGAAGCGCTACCACCTGTAATGCCTACCAGAAAAGGCTTCTGCATAGAAAATCTTAAATTTTATACAAAAGTAAGGGTTTGTTCTCCCGCAACATGATTTTACCCGAAATAATTTAATTAAGGTGAGAATTTCTTTTTACTGAGAGTAGGGTAAGGTATTGAAATAGTGTTGAAGAGTACAGATCGGAATCCCTGGATAGTTAGAAACTATGCTACGGGTAAACTTTCGCTCTGAATATCTTATTAAATTTTAAATTACAAGTTGTTCAAGATTGAACCGCCCGAAGAAGCTCCCAGTTTCCAGATTCAGCGTATTGTTTAATTATCTGATTTCGGTCTTGCAGCAGGTTACGCATGTACTGGGTTAAGATTAAGAAATTAGCCAGTTGGCCAAGCCAGCCCAGTGGAGAGGTAAATACAAATTTATCGCGCATGGTGGTAATTTCTGCGCTTTGGTTAAAATAGTGCCCGTGCGAAAAACTTTTAAAAGCACCGCTTACCAGGCAGTCTTCAAAAAAATAAGGCGGTTCAAAAGCGGTAATAACCGACGTTAATTCTTGCCAAATGCCAAAGTGCCTGGCGCGCCAAGTTACTGTTTCGTGCAGTTGTATAAGCCCACTAGTTTTGCCGTCAATTGCTTTTTCGCCGGTTTTGCTCGTAGATATTTGGTGCAGATCAATGCTGCGGGCTAAATCAAAACACACCTGAACCGGTGCTTTAATCTGAGTTTCCAAATAAATTTCGGGCATGTTTATAACCTTTATAACGGCTGCCCTTTTAAAAAAGAGATTAAATTTTGTATGGCCCGCCCCCGGTGGCTAATACGGTTTTTCTCTGCCGCCGACATCTGGGCAAAGGTTTGCTCGGAACCTTCCGGCAGAAAAATGGGGTCGTAGCCAAAGCCTACGTTGCCGGCGGGTTCCTGGGTAATTTGCCCTTTTACAATGCCATCGAACTGGTGCTCCTGGCCGTCCAGAATTAAAGTAATGGAGGTCCGGAAGCGGGCCGAGCGGTCAGAAATATTTTTCAGGTTTT
Source organism: Adhaeribacter sp. (assembly GCF_057359045.1). Lineage (NCBI taxonomy): Bacteria > Pseudomonadati > Bacteroidota > Cytophagia > Cytophagales > Hymenobacteraceae > Adhaeribacter > Adhaeribacter sp. The sequence continues at coordinate 25,177 of NZ_JBMQUD010000111.1, read as the reverse complement.
GCAAGAGCAGCGCTATATTATCGGTGTTGCTGCGTTGCGGGCCGGCGTAGCGGGCTGAATAAACGCCGGGTGCGCCGTTTAACGCGTGCACTTCTAAACCCGTGTCGTCGGCAAAGCAGCTTACCCCGTAATTTTCCCAAACGTACATGGCTTTTTGCCGGGAGTTACCTTCCAGGGTAACCTGCTCTTCGGGTAATTCTTCGTTACACCCAATTTCCTGCAGACTTACTATTTCGTAAGGGGCCTCTAACATCTGGCGTATTTCGGCTAATTTATGTTCGTTGTTGCTTGCAAAACAAAGTCTCATGGTACACGGGTTGTTTCTGATTCTGGAATAGCTCTTAATTTATTATAAAGTAAATTTAAGCAGACCTTTCGGTAAGTTTAAGCAGTTCGGTATTTATTATCTGGCTTATCTTTTCGCCAAGGCTAACTACCATCAAGTGCTCGCCATGGAGTACGGGGTAACAATTATGAATGCAGTTAACGGGGAATAATTTATCGTGGGTGCCGTGCAGGTGCAGCAAACCAGGAATTTGTGTTTGATTGGGCCAGTTACTAATCTGGTAAAGCGCCCATTTGGCATACGAAATATCTAATTCCTGAATTATCTGGTGGAGTAAAGTAGCTTCTGCCGGCGTTTTCGCCCCAAAAATATAGGCCTGTAAGCGGGGCATTTTTTTACCAAACTGTAACGGTAATAAATAAGCCAGCCGCAACTTTCCCGCCAACCGATAATACCAAGGCAGCTCCTGACGGGTTTTTACGCTGGAGATAATAATGGTCTGGAGTGGGTTTAATATTTTAGCCAGTTCTACGGCAATAATGCCACCAAACGAAATGCCTATTAAGATTAAGTTATTTTTCTGCGGTATTTGCCCGGCCAGCCGGCTGGCGTATTGCGTCAAATTCTCATTAGGTTCTGGTGGTATCCAGCGGATAATGGTACGGGTAAACCGGTTATCAACGGCCAGATTCTGGAATATTCTTTCGTCCACGCCCAAACCCGGAATCATGACAACGTGGAACATGTCAAAGCTTAATGGTTAAAAATAGATTAACTAGGTAATAGCATACGAATTGCTAGAAAGGTAAATACGGCCGTAACCCATTTAAATTAAATAAGCCCCAAAGCGCTCACCTTCGGTTAACACCACCCGAATATGTTCCTGCAGAGTAGTAGATAAAGATAAACCCGTGTAAGTGGCTGTAATAGGATAAAGCGTGTGGTGCCGGTTTATAAGCGTAGCCGTTTCAATCTTTTTTACTTCTGATTTTAAGAAAAACTGCATGGCATAAGCCAATGTTTTTCCGGTATTCAGTACATCATCCACTAAAATTACCACCCGTTGCTCCAGGTTAATATTAGCTGGTTCTACCACAATGGGGTGGTCTAGCGGGTAAATTTTATCTAAGGTAATACTGGCTAGGCTTACCTGTATGCCCGAAATCTTTCTTAATTCTTCGGCAAAAAGTTGCGCCAGAATATAACCGTTTTCCTGGATGCCGGCCAGCAATATATCTTTTTCTTCAAAATTATGCTCGTACAATTCAAACGCCATCCGGGTAATTTTTTGCCGAATCTGGTCGCGGTCTAAAATCCGGTTTGTTTCATCAAAAGTAATATTTTCCATAATTATCAGGAGCCAGGTAAATGCACTCAAATATGCGGCGCTAATTTTTAAAAGTAAAATTTATTTAGTTTAAGCTTGCGGGCTAAACCAAGTTACAAGTGGGGTAATTTAATTAAATCTAAAACTATTTGTTGTACCGGAACAGGCGTTAAGGTTAACACGGTCAGTTGTTTTCGGGTAAAAATCCGGTTAATGCAGGCCCGCAAGGTTTAGCTAAAGGTTATAAGTAAATTAAGAAAATATTACAAATTATACTTATAGCTAATATGTTTAAGCCTGATTATTAAGAATTATAAAAAGTAATTTTATTTTCATTAAAAATTTTGTATTTTTGAACCTGAGTAATTATTTGATTAATATACAGTAAAACTAGTAAACAGTTAATCTGTTGTTTAATATTAAAAGTACAGCCAACATCTACTAAGTAAAAATAAAGAGCACTACAAAACATGATTCGCCGTTGGAATTTCTTTTTTGTATTCTGCTTTTTTATACACATTCTTGTTTTTGCTTTTTTCCCGCGCAAACATGTGGTCGACCGTTTACCCTATGCCTTAATTAACAAGGTGCTGAACGATGAACCCAATGCTTCTATAGTAACACCTGCCAAAGATGATGTTCTGGAAAATCTGTTACTGGGTGTAATGGAGCTTTCAGAAGATTTTAGTGTAATAGAACAACCTAATTTTCATTTGCGTCCTCACCGGGTGGTGCGTTATTCTTTTTCGGTGGTTGTGCGGGTATTAAAACTTGTTTACCTGAACGTTTGGGTGCATACCGCACAAAAACCAACCTGGGAATATTCTAATTTTATTCCTTTACTGCCCAAATATTATACCTTTCTTTTCCGGCTTACGCCCTTCTAAATTCTATCCTTATTCTGTTAAGGCTGCTTTTGGCCTTTATTTTTAATTATCTGCTAAATATAACTTTTAGCGGCCGGTTTTGCTTTGTCCGGCTGCGGAATAGCTATGTCTGGCAGCCAGATAGATGTTGTTTAAATTTAGAATATAAAAGAAAAATGAATTTTATAAAAAATATTAATTGGCTATACGCCTTGAGCTTGGGTGCCCTTTTGAGTGGCTGTGCCGCCAAAGGAGAAACAAACGATAAAAAAAGTAGTGTGCCAGTGGTGCCGGTAACCCAACTAATAGCCCAGGATACCATTCTGCACCACGAACACGTAGCCGAAATACATGCCTTGCGCCATATCGATATCCGGGCCCGGGTAAATGGTTATTTAGATGCAATTTTGGTAGATGAAGGCCAACAGGTAAAGCAAGGCCAACCTTTGTTCCGGCTAAGTTCTGCCGAGTATCAGGCCGAATTGGCACGGGCCAAAGCTAACCTGAAAACCGCTATTGCCGAAGCCAAAGCCGCCGAGCTAAAAGTAACGCAGGTGCAGCTTTTGGTAGATAAAAAGGTAATATCCAAATCGGAACTGGAAGTGGCTAAAGTAAATTTAAGCGCCGCTAATGCCCGGATAGAACAAGCCCGTTCTGACCAGGACAATGCCCAAACCAAACTGTCTTACACCAATATAAAAGCCCCTTTTTCAGGCGTCATCGACCGCATACCCTTTAAAGCCGGAAGTTTAATTAATGAAGGTACTTTGCTAACCACTTTATCGGATTTAAAAGAGGTATTTGCTTACTTTAATGTATCGGAGAAAGAATATTTAAATTATTTAAAATCGGTACAGCAAGGCACCAACACCCGCAGCAGTGTGGTAGATTTAATTTTAGCCGATGGCAAAACGTACCCGCAAAAAGGGAAAATTGAGACGGTAGAAAGTGTATTTGAAGCCAATACCGGTTCTATTGCTTTCCGGGCCAAGTTTGCCAACCCCAATCAATTACTCAAACACAATTCTACCGGCAAAGTGCGCCTGGCCAACGATGCCGACAATGTGGTAATGGTGCCGCAGAAAGCCACTTTTGAAGTGCAGGACCAGAATTTTGTTTACGTGGTTGATAAAAATAATAAAGTAAAAACCAGAAATTTTAAACCTAAAAGCCGCTTTTCTCACTTCTACATAGTTGATTCGGGCTTAGAGCCCGGCGAAAAGATTGTGTACGAAGGTGTGCAGGAAATCAGGGATGGCGCCGAAATAAAGCCGTCTTTTATTCCGATGGACAGCATCCTGGCTACTAATCCTTAAAAGGCCATTGGCAGCAGCAATTGTGAGTAGTCACTTTTAAAGTGACCTGGAAGAAGTTTGGCTTTTAATTTTAGAAAAAATGGTTAAAATGTTTATTCAGCGGCCGGTGCTGTCGCTGGTTATATCGCTTATAATTACCTTATTGGGCGCTTTGGCGCTCTATACCTTGCCCGTTACGCAGTTCCCCGATATTGTACCGCCTTCGGTAACCGTAACGGCTAAATACACCGGCGCGAACGCCGAAGTTTGTACCAAGGCCGTTGCCACGCCGCTCGAAAGAGCCATTAACGGGGTACCCGGCATGACTTATATGTCGTCAGTATCGAGTAACAACGGTATTACGCTTATTCAGGTATTTTTTGAAGTAGGAACCGACCCCGATTTGGCCGCCGTAAACGTGCAGAACCGGGTTACTACCGTTATCGACGAATTACCCGAAGAAGTTATTAAAGCGGGGGTTACTACCGAAAAAGAGGTAAACAGTATGTTGCTTTACCTCAACCTGATGAGTGAAGACCCAACGGTGGGTGAACAGTTTGTTTATAATTTTGCCGATATTAATGTATTGCAGGAGTTAAAACGAATCGACGGCGTAGGTTTCTGCGAAATTATGGGTTCCCGCGAATATTCCATGCGGGTTTGGCTCAAACCGGACCGCTTGGCGGCTTACGCGGTATCTACCGACGAAGTAATTAATGCCATTCGGGCCCAGAACGTAGAAGCCGCCCCCGGTAAAGCCGGCGAAAGTTCCGGGCAATCGGCGCAAATGCTGCAGTACGTACTGCGGTATACCGGTAAATTTTTTGAACCCAAGCAGTACGAAGATATTGTTCTGCGCGCCGATGAAGATGGTTCGGGTTCGGTATTGCGCCTGAAAGATGTGGCTGAGGTAGAGTTTGGCGTAATGAGCTACGGCATGGTTTCCAAAACCGATGGCCGGCCGTCGGCCTCCATTATGATTAAGCAACGCCCGGGTTCTAATGCCAAAGAAGTAATCGAGAATGTAAAAACCCGCATGGCCGAGCTGAAAGAGGGTTCTTTCCCGCCCGGTATGGTTTACAACGTTTCTTATGATGTATCGCGGTTCCTCGACGCTTCTATGAGCGAAGTAATCCGGACTTTGATTGAAGCCTTTATCCTGGTATTTATTATTGTATTTATCTTTTTACAGGATTTTCGCTCTACGCTTATTCCGGCACTGGCAGTACCGGTGGCGCTGGTAGGTACTTTCTTCTTTATGCAGTTAATGGGCTTTTCCATTAACCTGCTTACGCTGTTTGCGCTGGTGCTGGCCATTGGTATTGTGGTAGATAACGCTATTGTAGTAGTAGAAGCCGTGCACGCCAAAATGACCGAAAAACACATGCCGGCCAAAGAAGCGACTTTAGAAGCGATGGGCGAAATCAGTGGCGCTATTATAGCCATTACGCTGGTAATGTCGGCGGTATTTATACCGGTTTCGTTTATGTCGGGTCCGGTGGGTATTTTTTACCGGCAGTTTTCGCTTACACTGGCCATCTCTATTGTAATATCGGGTATAAATGCGCTTACGCTTACGCCAGCCCTTTGTGCGCTGATGTTAAAGCATAACCACCAAAAGAAAAATAACCTGCTGCAGCGCTTCTTTAATAAATTTAACCGCGGCTACGAGTCTTTTGAAGGTTCTTACAAAGGTTACGTGCAACGGCTGGCAGGGCGGCGCACGGTTACGTTGGGCTTGTTGCTGTTGTTTTGTGTGGGCACCTGGGGCATGACCAAAATATTGCCTACCGGCTTTATCCCGACCGAAGACCAGGGCATGATTTACGTAAACGTTACGACCCCGGCGGGTGCTACTGTAGAACGGACCGAGAAAATATTGGATAGGGTACAGGAAGCTACTAAAGGCATAGACGCCGTGGAGTCGGTATCTACGCTGGCTGGTTTTAGTTTGCTTACCGATGCGGCTGGTGCGTCGTACGGTATGGGCATGATTAACCTGAAGGCTTGGGAAGACCGCCAGGAATCAGTGGATGATATTATCGCGGTGCTGGAAGAAAGAACCAAGGATTTGCAAGACGCCACCATCGAGTTTTTTCCGCCGCCTACGGTACCGGGCTTTGGTAACTCCAGTGGTTTTGAATTGCGTTTGCTTGATAAGGGTAAAAACGAAAACTTGCAGGCAACCGCCGATGTAACGACCAAATTTATTCAGGCCATGCAGGCTACACCCGAAATTAATGCCGCGTTTACCAGCTTCGACCCCAACTTTCCGCAGTACATGATTCACGTGGACCAGGATATGGCCGCTAAAAAAGGCGTTACCATCGATAATGCCATGAATACGCTACAAACTTTATTGGGTAGTTATTATGCTTCTAACTTTATCCGGTTTGGGCAAATGTACAAAGTAATGGTGCAGGCTTTGCCTGATTACCGCGCCCAGCCCGAAGATTTGCTCAAACTGCATGTAAAGAATAACCAGGGCGAAATGGTGCCTTTTTCTACGTTTGTTACCCTGGAGCGCGTGTACGGCCCCGAACAGCTTACCCGCTACAACATGTACACCTCGGCCATGATTAACGGTAGTGCGGCGCCTGGTTACAGCAGCGGCGATGCTATTCAGGCCATTGAAAAAGTAGCAAAAGAAACGTTGCCGCGCGGCTTTACTTACGAGTGGTCGGGCATGACCCGCGAAGAAATATTATCCGGAGACCAGGCAGTTTATATCTTCCTGATTAGTTTGCTGTTTGTGTATTTGCTGCTGGCTGCCCAGTACGAAAGCTTCTTGTTGCCGTTGCCGGTAATATTATCGTTACCAACCGGTATTTTCGGCGCTTTCTTCTTTTTACAATTACTGGGTTTGCAAAATAATATTTACGCCCAGGTGTCGCTGGTAATGCTTATTGGTTTGCTGGGTAAAAACGCCATCCTGATTATTGAGTTTGCCATTCAGCGGCAGAAAGAAGGCTTAACGGTGTTGCAAGCCGCTGTAGAAGGAGCGGCCTCGCGTTTGCGCCCCATCCTGATGACTTCTTTTGCCTTTATTGCGGGGCTAATTCCGTTGTGTATTGCCAGTGGCGCGGGAGCCATGGGTAACCGCTCTATTGGTACGGCGGCAGCCGGCGGTATGCTTATTGGTACCTTGTTTGGCATCATTATAATTCCGGGCTTGTATGTGCTGTTTGCCAAAGCCAACAAAACCAAAAAAACAAAGGAATTACAATCTGCTTAGTAATTCCGAATTATCTGTTTAATTCCTTAAAAGCTTATTCATGTTTCTTTATAAATATTTATATAAATTTTTGCTGATACTAGCTTTACAGGGGCTGTTTTGGTCCTGTAAAATGGCCGGGCCGGTTACTTTGCCCCAGGCTCGTACGTTGCCGGCTACCTTTGGCAATAGTGCCGATAGCGCCAGCGAGGGCAATATGGCCTGGAACCAGTTTTTTACCGACCCCAGTTTGGTAAGCCTGATTGATACCGCCCTGCGCCAGAACCCGGATTTATTGGTGGCCATACAACGCGTAGAAATGGTCCGTAGCCAGGTTTTACAAAGCAAAGGCGCCTTGCTGCCGGCGGTACAAGCCGATGCCCAGGCCCGCTTTGATAAGTACGGCGATTATACCCTGAATGGCGTGGGTAATTACGATACCAATTTATCACCCAATATTTCGGAAGACCAGCGCATTCCTGACCGGTTAGTGCCCGAATATTTTGTGGGGTTGCGTAGTTCCTGGGAAATTGATTTGTGGGGCAAATTACGGAACTACCGCAAAGCGGCTTTGTCCCGTTACGTGGCTTCCGAAAATGGCCGGCAACTGCTGCAAACCGCTTTGGTAGCCGAAGTAGCCAATCTTTACTACCAGTTAATTGCCCTGGATAACGAACTCGAAATTATTCAGCGGAACCTGGAACTGCAGCAACTGGCCCTCGAACTAATAAAGATTAAGAAAGAAGTTGGCCGCGAAACCCAACTGGCAGTTCAACAATTTGCCGCTCAGCTTTTAAATACCCAAAGCTTGCAAGCCGAGAAAAAACGCCAGATAGCAGCTACTGAAAACCAGCTAAACCAATTGCTGGGCCGTTTTCCGCAAGCCATTACCCGCAGTAAATTAATCGGGGAGCAAAAACTGCCCGAAAATATGCAGGCAGGTATTCCGTCGGGTTTATTGCGGCGGCGACCGGATATTCAGCAGGCAGAATGGGAACTAACAGCGGCTAAAGCCGATGTGGCCGCTGCCCGGGCCGCTTTTTTGCCGTCTTTTACCATTTCGCCGTACTTTGGCCTGAATGCCTTTAAAGCTTCGTTGCTGATGACTACGCCGGCTTCACTGGCCTACGGGGTTGTGAGTGGCCTATCGGTGCCGGTGTTTTCGCAAAATCAACTAAAAGCCCGGTATAAATATTCGGCGGCATCTAACAAAGCTGCTTTTTATAATTACCAGAAAAGTATTTTAAACGGCGTACAGGAAGTAGCCACCGGTTTAAATGCCATCCAGAACTATAAAGAAATTCAAACCCTGAAAGCCCAGGAAGTAACGGCTTTGCAAGAAGCTATTACCACTTCCAACGATTTGTTCCGGGCCGGTTACGCTACGTATTTAGAAATTATTACGGCGCAAAAAAGCGCTTTGGCCGCCGAACTAGAATTGGTAAATATTCAGAAAGCCCAATTACTAACTACCGTAGATTTATACCGGGCTTTGGGTGGTGGCTGGCAATAATATTTTAGTTTATTTATAACCAGAACTGCTAAATATAGTCTCCGTAAGTTTTGGACAGTAACCTTGCAGGGAATATTACTAATAGAAAGCAATTTAAAATTTTCTGTCGCGTAATATTCTCCGCATTTCTTCCGGGTTGTTGATAACTTTTTGGTTATCTTAAGGTCAGGCTTCTGATACCAACTCGGCTTAAATAAATAATTTTAAAAGCATTAGGTAAAAAAAGATTGTTTTATTATTTTTGCAGTCCGATTCGAAATTTGCTTTATATAACATATTAGTACCCATGAAAAAAGATATTCATCCGCAATACCGCGAAGTAGTATTTCAGGATACATCCAGTGACTTTAAATTTATTACCCGCTCTACCATGAGTTCTAACGAAACCATTACCATGGAAGACGGCAAAACCTACCCGGTAATTAAAGTGGAGGTTTCTTCTGCTTCTCACCCGTTTTATACTGGTAAAAACATTTTCGTGGATACTGCCGGTCGGGTAGAGAAATTCCAGAAGCGTTACGCGAAAAAATAATTTCATTTGCCTTTCTGTGCAAATAATTAAAAGTCTTCCCGTATATCGGGAAGACTTTTTTATTTTTGTATCATGAATATTATCCTCTTCGACGATAAAGTTTTTCGCCAGAACCTGTTGCCGCTTACTTTTACCCGGCCGGTAGCCGAAATCAGAACCGGTATTTTAACCATAGCCGAAAAGTGGGGGCATTATTTTAAAAGTAAGGTATCGTATCTTACCCAAGATTACCTCCAGAAAAAGTTTAGTGCCCAAACCAGCTCCGAAGGCAATATATACGTAAACGGGGCGGTTTGCCCAGATGTGCCCTTGGTGGTTAAAATCCGGAACCTGCAACCCGGTAAAGTTATTTTTAAGCAAGGTACGTTGGTGGCTTTTCATGCCGGTACCGATAGCTTTAAAACCTTAAACGAGCTGCATAACTACCAGTTTGAGAAAGCCGGCGAGTACGTAGAGGAAATAAATTTTGTAAAAGAGCTGTGGCATATTTTTCAGAACAATGGCAAGCAAATTCGGGCCGATTTTGAATTAATAACCACCGGCCGCAAAAGCCAGCCCATCACCGACCCGCATACAGTAACCTATAATCCGGAAAATATCTTCCTGGAAGAAGGGGTGGAACTGAGGGCTGCCATTTTAAATGCCGCCAATGGCCCCATTTACCTGGGCAAAGACACGCAGGTACAGGAGGGCGCTATTATTCGCGGGCCGTTTGCCATGGGCGAAGGCAGCGTAATAAATATGGGCGGCAAAATGCGGGGCGATAATACCATTGGGCCTTTTTGCAAAGTTGGCGGCGAAATAAGCAATTCTATTATATTTGGTTATTCAAACAAAGGCCACGACGGGTTCTTAGGCAATTCTATTATTGGCGAGTGGTGCAACCTGGGTGCCGATACCAACACCTCAAACTTAAAAAATAATTACGCCGAAATTAAACTCTGGAACTACGGTAAAGGTGGTTTTAAAACCACCGGCTTACAATTTTGCGGACTGATTATGGGCGACCATACCAAAGCTGGCATTAATACCATGTTTAATACCGGCACCGTTACAGGCGTAAGCGCTAATATATTTGGAGCCGGTTTCCCGCGTACCTTTATTCCTTCTTTTTCCTGGGGCGGAGCAAACAGCTTAGAAACGTATCAGTTGCGTAAAGTTTTTGAGTCGGTGGGCAAAGCCATGGAGCGCCGCGGGCTGGTACTCGACGAAGTAGAAAAAGCCATTCTGAGCAAAATTTACGACCTCGACCGGGAGCATCGGACCTGGGAACGGTAGGCTGGTTATCTGTTGTTTGTTAATCTTTGTTCGGCTAAATAAATCTTGTTTGTATATTTTGAGCCTGGGTAACAGAATAACAATGCATAACATAACAGCTAGTGGGTTCTTTGGGGTACTTCTAGGTAAGCCGTTCGGCAATGCAGTAATTTAAATTAATCAACTTTATCGTATTCTGACAACGAACAACGATTAACAAACAACGGAAATATGTTTTTCTCCCAAATACCTGGCCACTCAGAAACCAAAAAACTGCTCATAAAATCGGTGCAGAACCAGCACGTGGCCCATGCCCAATTGTTTATGGGCGGGGAGGGAAGCGCAAATCTGGCGCTGGCACTGGCGTATGCCACGTACCTGAATTGCGAAAACAAAGGCGAAGCAGATGCCTGTGGTACCTGCGCCAGTTGTACTAAAATAAACAAACTGGTGCACCCCGACATGAATTTTGTAATGCCGGTTACCACTACCAAAGCCGTTCCCAAAGATGCCCTGAGCCAGAATTTTTTAGCCGATTGGCGTACTTTTTTGCTTCAGAATCCTTACCAGACGCTCAACGACTGGATGCAGTTTATTCAGGCCGAGAACAAACAAGGCAATATTTCGAAAGACGAGAGCCGCCAGTTAATCCGGTTTTCGTCGTTAAAGGCGTTTGAGGCCGAGTTTAAAATTATTCTTATCTGGTTACCCGAGCTCATGCACCCGGCTGCAGCCAATGCTTTGCTTAAATTATTAGAAGAGCCGCCGGCTAAAACCATATTTTTATTGGTTTCTAACGCTGCCGATAAATTATTGGCCACAATTTTGTCGCGTACCCAAAAAGTGCCGGTGCGGGCTTTCTCCGACGAAGAAATAGTTAGTTATTTGCAGGCCGAACTGCAGGTTAGCGAAACCGATGCTTACCAACTGGCAAACCTGGCCGATGGCAACCTGCAGGCCGCGCGCAAACTAAGCCAAGAACTTACCAGCGATTACTTCTCGTTTTTTGTGCAATGGATGCGCAATTGCTACGCTTATAAGTTTGGCGAAGTAGTAGAAATGAGCGACGATTTTCAGAAGATGGGCCGCGAAAACCAAAAGGCATTTTTGCACTACGCCCTAAATAATTTGCGGCGGGTATTAATGTACGGGGTAGATACAAAACTGGTCCCGTTTATTCCGCCCGCCGAAGTGGATTTTGTGAGTAAGTTCTCTAAACTGATTCGGCCGGCCAATGCTGCTTTGCTTACCGAAGAGCTGGGCAACGCCCACTACCACATTGAGCGAAACGCCAATCCCAAAATAGTTTTTGTAGATTCTTCTATCCAGATTGCTAAATATTTAAAAATGAGTTAAGATGCAGGTAATTGGGGCACAAAAGGCCCGAAATTATTTGTAGTGCCGCTATTATTACAAGTGGCACAGATTATATAAATAAAAATAATGGCTGAAAATATAAATTCACCTATCCGGATTGGTACCCGGGGTAGCCGCTTAGCCTTGTGGCAAACGCATTTTGTCGCCGAAAAATTACGGGCCGCCGGTTTTACCGTCGAGATAGAAATTATAAACACCAAAGGCGATATGGTATTGGACCGGTCGCTAGATAAAATTGGGGCCAAAGGCGTTTTTACCGAAGAATTGGAAGAAAGCCTGCGGGCCGGTACCATTCATATTGCTGTACACAGCGCCAAAGATTTACAATCGCAGCTGCCCGAAGATCTGGAAATACTGGCCTTTATGGAGCGCGAGCAGGTAAACGATGTAGTTGTCTCTTTCGATTCGCAATTTTCGTTAGACCGCGAACAAATTGTGGTAGGTACGTCTTCTACACGGCGGCGGGCTTTATTGAGCCGGTATTACCCCAACGTAATTGCCTCGGAGTGCCGCGGCAACTTACAAACCCGGTTACAAAAGTTAAAAGATGGCCAGTACGATGCTATTTTGCTTGCTTACGCGGGCGTGCACCGCATGCAGTATAACCATTTAATTACCGAATTTTTACCCACCGATAAATTTGTACCGGCCGCCGGCCAGGGTAGCATTGCCATTGAGTGCGCCAAAAGCTTACCCCTAAACCAGAAGTTAGCTTTACGGGATTGCCTCGATCACGAAGAAACCCACCTGTGTTTGCTGGCCGAGCGTTCTTTTTTACGCACCATGGAAGGCGGGTGTAGTATTCCGTCCTTTGCCCTGGCTACGCTTACCCCAACCGGATTAAGCATTACCGGCGGTATTGTTAGCCTCGATGGTCAGGAAATGATTACCGATACATTAACGGCGCCGTCTGCGGAAGCTTTGCCTTTGGGTGAAAAATTAGCCACCAATATTTTGTATATGGGCGGCGATAAAATATTGCAGGATATTCGGTTAAAGCGCGTTTAAGCCCGAAGAGTTAAATAGTTTAGTTTTGCTTAATCTCTTTAAATTTAATTTGGTCATTCTTTTAAAATAGAAAAGTAGATGCATACATATTCGCTTAAACTTTTTTGCCTGGTTGTTTTACTGGTTTTTAGTACCAACTTATACGCCCAGAAAAAGCCTTCTAAAAAAGATGTGCTGGTTACTATTTCAACCACTTTCGGCGACATGAAAGTAATTCTGTACGACCAGACACCTAAGCACAAAGCAAATTTTCTAAAACTGGCCAAAGAAGGGTATTACAACAATACTACTTTTCACCGCATTATCGATAATTTCATGATTCAGGGGGGAGATGCCAATTCGAAAGACGATGACCCCAGAAACGACGGGCAAGGCGATATTGGCTACCGGATTCCGGCCGAAATATTTCCGAATTTAAAACATGTACGCGGAGCGGTAGCGGCCGCCCGTAACAATAATCCACAAAAGGAATCGAGCGGTTCGCAATTTTATATTGTAGAAAACCACAACGGTACGCCCTTTTTAGATAACAACTACACGGTTTTTGGGCAGGTAATTGCCGGCTTAGATATAATTGATAAAATTGCCGAACAACCCAAAGGTTACATGGACCGGCCTACCGAGCCCATCCGGATGCAAGTAAAAATAGAAAAGGTAAAAAAGAAGAAAATCACCAAAGACTATAATTATCAGTATCCGGCAGCCGTATGAGAAAGAAAATATTAGTAACCGGTTCCAACGGTTTGCTGGGCCAGAAATTAGTACACTTACTTGTTCATAATGCCGAAATTGACCTGATTGCCACCTCGCGGGGCCAGAACAAACTGGCGCAACTGGTGCCGGAACTGCATTTTATTTCTTTGGATGTAGCCGATGAGCAACAGGTAAATAAAGTTATTTCGGTGGAGCGGCCTACTCATATTATTCACACAGCTGCCATGACCAATGTAGATGAGTGCGAACTTAACCAGGCGGCTTGCTGGCAGCAAAACGTAGTGGCAGTAGAATATTTAGTAGCAGCTTGCGAGAAATACCAGGTGCACCTGGTGCATTTATCTACCGATTTTATTTTTGATGGAGAGTGCGGGCCTTACACCGAAACCGACCAACCCAACCCCATCAGTTTTTATGGACGCAGCAAAACGGCTGCCGAAGAGGTAGTTAAAAACAGTACCCATTTAAAATGGGCTATTTTGCGCACGGTATTAGTTTATGGCGTGGTGCATGATTATGGCCGTACCAATATTGTATTGTGGGTGAAAAACAGTTTAGAAGCCCAAAAAACCATACAAGTAGTTAACGATCAGTTCCGGACGCCCACCCTGGCCGAAGATTTGGCCGTGGCTTGCTGGCTGACCGTAGAGCACAACGCCGAAGGAATATTTCATATCTCGAGCAAAGAAATACTAACGCCGTACCAAATGGCCTTACAGGTTGCCGATTATTTTAACCTCGATAAAAGCTTGATTAAAGAAGCCAACGCCTCTAACTTCACCCAACCCGCTAAACGCCCGCCCCGCACTGGTTTTGATATTACCAAAGCCGAAACCGAATTGGGCTTTAAACCCCATAACTTTACCGAGGGCATAGCGGTGGTAGCCAGCCAGTTTTAAAATTAAAGTATAGCCAAACCAATTTTTTTATACATTGGAATAAATGCTGATAAATAAATTTTTTGTAGCATACGCTTTTAAAATGGTTCTTTTGATCCAATAAGTAGCAGTTATTTGAGTGTATAGCTTAATTTTAATATCTTTCTGCTGTAATATTGGTTAAAATATAATTTATGAGTGAAAACAAAGAATCCTGGGGCTCCCGGATCGGGTTGATTTTAGCGATGGCGGGCAATGCCGTAGGTTTCGGTAATTTTTTACGTTTCCCGGTGCAGGCAGTACAAAATGGGGGAGGGGCATTTATTATTCCGTATTTGGTTTGTTTTTTAGTTATGGGCATTCCGCTGCTTTGGATCGAATGGTCGCTGGGGCGTTTCGGCGGTAGATTCGGCAATCACTCTACCCCGTTTATTCTAAATGCCGTTGATAAACGCCCTTATTGGAAGTATTTGGGTGTTTTTGGTATCTGGACTAACGTAGCCGTAGCGGCCTATTATTGTTACCTCGAATCCTGGACCTTATCTTATGTGTATCATTCGGTAGTTGGTTCTTTCAGCGATTTATCGCAAACCCAGATTGCAGCTTTTTTCTCTGATTATGTAAATCTTACCATATCCACATCGGGTATTCCTTACGAGCCCATTGTCTTTTTTATTATCTGCCTGTTAATTAATACTTATATTTTATCGCGCGGCTTAAGCGGCGGTATAGAAAAAGTAGCCAAAATAGGCATGCCTTTACTTATTTTGTTCGGGATATTCCTTGCTTTCAAAGGCTTTACCATAAAGGCCGGTGAGCATGGTGCCATTCACGATAGTGCTGTTGGGTTAAATTTTCTCTGGACTCCCAACCTCGATTCTTTGTGGAGCCCCAAAGTTTGGCTAGCTGCGGCCGGGCAAATATTCTTTACTTTATCGGTGGGTATGGGCTCTATCCAGTGTTATGCCTCTTATGTGCGCTCCAAAGACGATATTGCCTTAAGTGCTATGTCGGCGGGCTGGATGAACGAATTTGTAGAAGTAGTACTGGGCAGCTCCATTATTATTCCTATTGCGGTAGGTTATCTGGGCATCGATACAGTAATTGAGTTAACCAAATCGGGTGGTTTGGGCTTAGGTTTCCGGACTTTGCCTTATTTGTTTTACCAGTGGGGCGATGTATTAGGCAGTATTTCGGGCGTTATGTGGTTTGGCTTGCTGTTCTTTGCCGGTATTACTTCATCGTTGGCCATGGGCACGCCCTGGATGAGTTTCTTAATGGATGAATTTAAATGGAAGCGCGAATCTGCGGCTTGGTCTTTTGGTTTAATAGTGTTTTTGTTAGGCATGCCAACCGTATTGTTTTTTAATTATGGCGTTTTCGATGAATATGACTATTGGTCGGGTACGGTTTCGCTGGTTGTTTTTGCCATGATCGAAGCTATTTTATTTGCCTGGGTATTTGGCATGGACAAGGGCATGCGCGAGATTAACGCAGGTGCCGATATTCGGGTACCTGGTTTTTACCGGTTTATTATTAAGTATATTACCCCAACCTTTATTTTACTCGTATTTTTAAGCTCGCTGATAACGCCTAAAAATGGTGATTGGGACGCGGCTTTGCAGGGCAATTGGGAGTTAGATGATAGTTCTATCATCCGGAAAATATCCAATGCGGGGTTACACGAGCAAATTGCTGCAGCTACCGATGCGGCCACCCGCCAGAACCTGGAAGATACTTTGCTGTACGTAAATGGCTCCCGGTTATTATTGGTAATATTGTTTGGTGTTGTTACCGCGCTGGTGTACATGGCGTATAACAGAAGATTAAAAGAAGGGAATATTTAGGCTATGAATTCTTATGCATTAGCGGTTATGCTAACCACCATGACCATTGTAACCTTGGTTACTATTTACTTCTTTGTGCGGGTATTCCAGGCGCCACCTAAACCCGAGCCCGATTCTTATTCTGAAAACGATAACGATCCCCGGTCGTAATAATGGATAGTTGCAGCGGGTTGGGTTTATGCAGAAGATTAAGCTTTGGCTACGCCGGTATTTTGGCTTCTCGCGGAGGCAAACCAATGGCTTTTTAGTACTGCTGTTACTTACGGGCTTAGCCATTCCGCTGCCGTACCTGTTTGGTAAGCTTACCGCTCCGGCCGCTTATAACCCGTTGCACGACGAACAAACCCTGGATAGTCTGGTTGCAGTTTTAGATCAAGGCGTATCTGCCGAAGCCTACGCCCATAATAATGGTGCCCCCAACCCGGAACTTAAACCCCATGCGGCGGTTCGGTTGCACCGGATTAATCCCAATACTGCTACCCAACAAGAACTTATGGCAGTAGGTATAAGCCGGTATGCGGCCAATAATATTATTAAATACCGCACCAAAGCGGGTGGCTTTAAGTTTAAAGAGCAGCTAAGCCGTATTTATGGTCTGCCGCCCGACCTGTACGAGCGCCTGTACCCGTACCTGGATTTACCGGAACAAACTGATAGAAACCGGACTAGCCCAGCACCTGGGCCAACAGCCTTTACTAACCCGCGCAGCGAGCGGCCATCTTACGAAAAGAAAAAGCCTTTCCGGTTGCAACCTTTTAACCTCAATGCCGCCGACACCACGCAGCTAAAACAAATCAGGGGCATAGGTAGTAAATTATCGGCCCGAATAGTTAAGTTTCGCGACCGGTTGGGCGGTTTTGCCACCTCAGCGCAAATAAATGAGGTATATGGCCTGGCACCCGATGTTATCGATAGCCTGCATAAATATACTTTTATACCAGCTGGTTACGAACCCCAGCAACTATCATTAAATTCAGGGTCATTAGAAGAATTGCGGGCACACCCTTACGTTGGTTTTAACCTGGCCCGTTTAATTATCGCATATCGTACCCAACATGGTAACTTCCAAACCATCGAAGACCTGAAAAATATTAAAACAGTTACCGAAGACCAATTCCAGAAGCTTAAGCCTTATCTGCGTTTATAATTAATAGTAATTTAAATAAAATTTACTCCCGGCAGCTATTTGCGTATACAGGGCTTAACTAAAAATTAGCACTTGTTTATGCTCAAATTTAAACTGTTTACCATTTATGTTTTTTTTGAGACCTTGCTGTGCGGTTGCGCGGCAGATAAAAAGCAAGAAGGTTTTCAGGTAAGGCCCATTCAGTACAAAATAGAACAGGTGGGCAAAATGGCCAGAGAAGAAGTACCCGAAAGCTCCGGCCTGGAAATAGCTAGTGATAATAATTTATGGACGCACGGAGATGGCGGTAACCGGCCGGTTTTATACAAAATAAACCAGACCGGAAAGCTACTACATACCTGGGCAATACCGCTTGGTTTAAACCAGGATTGGGAAGACTTGGCGCAGGACGATGACGGCAATATTTACATTGGTGATTTTGGCAATAATGGTAACCAAAGGCGTAATCTGCGCATTTTTCGGGTAAACGAGCAGCAACCTAACCAAATAGATACAATTCAGTTTACTTACCCCGACCAAAAAGAATTTCCGCCTAAAAAGGCTGAGCGTAATTTTGACTGTGAGGCCTTTTTTTACCATCGGGGCAGTTTGTATTTGTTTTCGAAAAACCGGGGCGGCAGCGAAAAGGTAAAAATCTACCAGGTGCCGGCTCAACCCGGTACCTATCAGGCCCAAATAATAGATCAGTTACACCTAAGTACCATGATTACCGCCGCCGATATTAGCCCAGACGGAAAACTGATGGCTTTACTGGGCTACGGCAATATTTATTTATTTGAGGTAAAAGGTAAAGATAAATTCCTGAACGGAGCCAAATATTGTATTCCATTTGAAAAAAGTGGCCAGGCCGAGGCCTTGGTTTTTATAAATAATCAGGAGTTTATTATTAGCAACGAAGGCGGTAAAATATTTAAAGCCGTAAAGAATAGTAAAAATTAAACGATATATAATCAAAAGTGAAGGACGCCTGATACTGGTAAGTGCACACACCAGGCCGTTCTCATGTTCGTAAAATCATAAAATATGAAAGAAACCATTTTAATTACCAGTGCTACCGGTACAGTTGGCAGCGAAACCATTAAACTATTATCAGATGAAAATATTCGTCTTCGGGCGGGCGTGCATTCTTTAATAAAAGGCGATCGGTTTCGGTCTTTTGAAAACCTGGATCTGGTGCATGTAGAATTTGAAAACCCCGAATTAGTGAAAGTGGCGCTTACAGGCGTAACCCGGGTATTTTTAATTACACCGTTTGTAGAAAATCAGGCCGATATTGCCATAAATTATATAAAAGCAGCACAGGAAGCCGGCGTAAAACATTTGGTGCGGCTTTCGGCGAGTGGTGCCGATGCTGAGCCTGGTATTCAATTAGGGCGGGAACACCGGCAGGTAGAAGTTTACCTGGAACAGTCTGGTTTACCCTATACCATTTTGCGGCCGGCTTCTTTTATGCAAAACTTTTTAACCCAGGCGGCCGATAATATCCGGGATAAAAATAGCATTTATATGCCTGCCGGTAACGGTAAAATAAGTTATGTAGATGCCCGCGACATTGCGGCTGTAGCCGAGGTAATATTGACCCAACCAGATAACCACCTGAATAAAATTTATGAAATAACTGGTCCGGAAGCCATATCGGTAAACGATGTAGCCCATGCTTTAACCGTTGCCACCGACCGGGTAATTACGTATATTGATGTTCCCGAAGAAGCCGCCAAAATGGCTATGCAGCAACAACACGTACCTGCCTGGAAAATTAACGCTTTGCTGGAGCTTTACGGTTTGTACCGGGCAGGTTACGGCGCAAATGTAACTGATACCGTAGAGAGACTTACCGGTAGCCGCCCCCGCAGCATTGTAGATTTTGCCCAGGATTACAGCCAGGAATTTCAGTCGGAGTAGAACTGCTGTTTAATACCAGACCGTAATTACCACCTACCATAAAACGAAAACACCCGAGGTGCCATCCGGTAGAATTTCAGAACTTTGGTTCCAGAAGAATTTCAGCAGGAACTATTGTTTAGAAAGGGAAGTAGGGAAAGCAAGCAAGTACTAAAATTGACTACAATGCTTATAATTGTTAGGTTTTTACAAGAAGACCACACTTAAGGGGATAGGGAACAAGGGTATTACTATTGAGTATTATTAATTATAAAAAAAGGCTTTCTGCTAAACAGAAAGCCTTTTTTTATAATTAATAATTAGCATTAATCATCGTAATCATTGCGCCGGTATTGGTTACGCTGGTTCCAGCGGTTATTTTCGTTTTCATCGTCGTGGCGGCGGCCCGAACGATAGTTGCTTTCGTAGCCTTCCTGGCGGTTACGATTACTCGGGTTGTAACGGTCGTTCTGGTCATTGTCTTCCTGCCACCGCGACCGGAAGTCGTTTTGGGTACGTTGGTTGTAGTTACTGTCGTTGTCGTAACCGCCCCGGTATTGGGTTTGGTCATTATCGCGCGACGAACGGTAATCCTGGTTGTTGTACGGTGCTCCATAGTTACTGCCCCCTTGGTTATTGTAGCCGCCCTGCGAGCCCCGGCGATCGTTGCTTGGGCGGTATTCGTCGTTGTAAGAGCCTCCGCGCGAACCAAACCCGCCCTGGCTGTTGTAGCCACCTTGCCGATCTTGCTGCGAACCATAGCCCCGTTGGTTGCCATAATCATCGCTCCAGCCGCTCATACCACTACCGCGATACGATTCATGGTGCTGCCGGTCGTGGTCCATACGGCCAAACCCGCCCCGGTTGCCGCTTTGCATATTATTCTGGGACCGATCATTGTCTTGGTGCCAATCAGATTGCCGGCCCTGGTTGCCGGAATTGCCTTGCCTGTTCCAGTCGTTGTGATCATTGGAACGGCCGGAGTTGCGGTTGTCAAAGTTATTACGGCCGGCATTATAATCCCGGTAATTGGTATTACTGTAGTTACCGGCGCGGCCACCAAATCCTTCGTCGTAGTTATTCTGGTCGTAGCTGCCGCTTTGGTGGCCAGTGTGCCCAAATGCTCCTCGTCCGGCCGATTGGTAACCACTGCCTTCATTGTCATAAGGGTCGTAGCCATAATTGCGGTTTTGGTCGCTGCGGTTTTGGTTTTCCTGGCCGTAATTGCTCCGTGAGCCTTGGTTGCCTTGTTCGCCATAATTGCCATAGCCGCCGTACTGCTGGCGATAGCTACCGCCCTGGTTT
Organism: Adhaeribacter sp.; assembly: GCF_057359045.1. Taxonomy (NCBI): domain Bacteria; kingdom Pseudomonadati; phylum Bacteroidota; class Cytophagia; order Cytophagales; family Hymenobacteraceae; genus Adhaeribacter; species Adhaeribacter sp. The sequence goes on along the minus strand of NZ_JBMQUD010000111.1, from coordinate 4,730 downwards.
CCCCAACTGCCACGTTGGTCGGTGTTGTAGTTATCGTAGTCGTTATAGCTGGGGTGGTGATAATCGCCACCCTGCGAACCCCGGTGTTGTTGGTCGCGGTCTTGGCCAAAGTTGTTGTGGCGGTCCTGGTCGGCATTCATGCCCATATTCACATTGTTCCGGGAAAATTCCTCCTGACCAGATTGCTCATTTTTGTCTTTGTTGGCCGTGCCCGAAGTATTTTGCTGAGCGGTAATATTGTTTTTATCTTTATCGTTTTCGCCCGCTTTGGCCGTTTTATTAGCGCTGCCAGAGGTGCTGGCTTTGGTTGTGTTTTTGCTGGCGCTGGGCATAGAGGCAGCGGCTTTGCTACCAGCCGAACCGATTTTAGCCGAGGTACTATCGGGTTTTGCCGTTGATTTAGGCGTTTCTTTTTTAGTAGTATTACTGCTGGCATCGGTGGTACCTGAAGTAAAGCTGCTTTTACCAATATTTTTATTATCGCCTTGGTGGGCGGTGGCAGCGGTACCCCAGGGGTTAGCTTCGGTACTGGTTTGTGGTTTTGCCTGGGTCCCTTCTTTATTTTCGGTTTTACTTGTAGAGTCGCCAGAGCTCCCAGTGAGCATATCCGTAATTGTAGAAATTACGCCTTTGTTTTCACCAGTGTCATTTTTTTTGTTCTCTTCCATAGGTCTATTTTTTAGGTGAATAATTTTTTAGCCTGCTTCCCCAATATTAGTTTAGAAAGCGGTTTACATCGTTTTAGATTGTGATTTCTCCTGAAAGATATACGGCTAATAAAAGCTTATGTTATTGAAGGTTTGGGTAGTACAAAAAGGCGAGAATAGCTTGTTATTGTTAAAATAAATATATTTTAAATATTATTCGCAGTTTTAAAACTTTATCGCAAAAGAAATGTATATAGCAGCAGTAGTAGTTTTAAATTAAATTGCTTACATTTGTATTATTATTTATTTTAATTTTTTATGAAAACAGGTAAAGTAAAATTTTTCAACGAATCTAAAGGATTCGGATTCATCGTTTCTGATGACACTAACCAAGATATCTTTGTTCACCAATCTGGTTTAGTTCATGAGATTCGTGAAAATGACAGAGTATCTTTTGAAGTGACAGAGGGCAAAAAAGGTCTTAACGCGGTTAACGTAGAAAGAATCTAGTTAAAAGATATACTTAATAGCTGCTGGCTATTATTGTTATTCAAGATCCCGTTTAGTTTAAACTAAACGGGATTTTTGTTTTTTAGAATAAAGCCACCATTGAAGTAAGTTTTAAGCTTTAATAAACAGCCAGGATTATTATGTTTAAAGATTATTTCTGCCTAGATAATAATACAGGCTAAAGCAGCTTTGCTTGTAAATTAATAGGAGTTGTGCTCTGGAAAACTACTAACTAGCTTAGGTTTAATTATAATACTTAACAGGACAGAATTATTCCCTATTAATAGAAATGATTAAGAGATAGAACTATAAGGGCTTATAGCTTAAAACTGATTACTTACTAATTAGCACCGGTCTAATTCTGATCTTCTTTTACGTTGTCTATTAATTCCTGGGCTTCGGCTTTTTCTTCCGAATCCGCAACGGGTATCTCGTGTTCATCGGCTTCCTGGGGTTCATAATTTAGCCGTACCAGAATAGGAAAATGATCCGAGCCAAATTTATTTAGACGCTTCATCCGGATTAATCTAAATGCCGGGTCGTAAAAGATATGGTCGAGCGAATACCGGAAAAAAGGAACCAGGGCATTATAGGTATTGTAAAAGCCCCGGCCAATACGTGGGTCGAGCAAGCCGCTTATTTTCCGGAATAGATTAGTGGTATGAGACCAGGCCACATCATTTAAATCGCCGGCTACTATAGAGGCGTACGGCGTAGCTTTTGCCATTTTAGCCACAATTAGTAGTTCTGCTTCACGGGTATCAGTATTTTTATTTAAATGGGGCGGCTGCGGGTGTACGGTAAAAAAGTCGAAATGCTTACCCGTTGGCAATTCAATTACCGAATAAAAAGAGGGGATACCTTCTTCTACCAAAAACCGGATTTCGTGTTGTAGCAGCTTAAACTTGCTGAAAAACATCATGCCATACGTATTATTAAGCGGGCATTTAATGCAGTAGGGGAAGGTAGCATCTAAAACGCTTAATTCACTGGCCCATTTTTCACCGGGTTCATTTACCAATAAAATATCAGGGTCAGTTTCTTTCACAACTTTTATAAAACGGTCGTAGTGCCGGTTCGACATCCGCACGTTAGATATCATTATACTGAAGGAGTTTTTTGGGGCTTTTATTTTACTCCGCAGGGCTTCAACAGGCCAGAATATAGTAAATTTATAAAAATGGAGAATTTCGTTTAGCAATGCCAATACCTGCAGCCCAACAAACATACTCTCGGGTAAATTGGTAGGAAAGTATAAATACAAATAAGTTGTAAGAATAACCGTCAGAAAAAATGCTATCTGCGGACGAGGAAAATCTAATACCCGAATCCACCAGTAAGTAGTTTTAATGAGTGGCAAAAAAGAAAAAAGGATCATAATTGATCCCAGGATTTCTAATGTAAATTTCATAAAGTTGTACCAGTCATAAGCAGGATTAATATATAGAAATTGTTATGTAAATTAATATATTTAATCAGAAAAGCCCAATACTATAAACGTAAAAATGGTGGATTTAGCGAGTAGTTTTAATAATAAAACATAACTCACAGATATCCACCATTATTATTTTATATTTAGCTTATAGTTTAAGGCACAACAGCTACTTTAACGCCTACTGCCATTATGCCAGGTAAGGGGTTTTTGCGCATGTACTGGGTTAGCTTAATTGTGTAAGTGCCCGGCACTTTAAACTGCTGTTTTTTTAAAGCTAAAACCGAATGATCAAAAATATCGCCTGCACCTTTACCAAAAGGTTTCCCGGTTTTTTTATCCATTAAATACAGTTCGTGGAGTTTGGTGTGCAGTTTTTTTCCACTGGGGTCTATAAGCGTTTGACTAACGTACAAGTTATAATACTCGTAAAACAAGGCGTTCCGAATATTAAAGTAAATATTGTACACCTGGGTAGTATCCTGTATCTCGAAACGAAATTCCTTTGCATCTTCAATACGCCAGTTATTATCCGGTATATCAATATTTTGTTCGTAAATCCGGTTTTTATCGCCGCAACTGCTTATGAGCAGCAAAGTACTTAAACAGACAAAAACCAAAAGCTTATTTATCATGAATTGGCCGGTTTATCAGAACGGTTTTCGTTACGGGGTGGGCGGTTATCGCGGTTAGGCCGACGGTGATGTTTTTTCTTGTGTCCACCGCCCTGATTGTTACCGTTATTATTTCCATTGGTATTCCCGCCGGCATTTGCCTGAACTTGCGGCGGTCGGTTCTCGTTTTTAGGTCCGGCCGGTTTAACCGCTTGTTTTACTTCGGCGGGTTTGTTCTCGGCTACCGCTACAAGGGCTGGGACCTGATCGCGTTTGTTTTTCTTTTTCTTCTTTTTCTTAGGCTTAAATTTCTCGTCGAGGCGTTCCAGATTACCCTCTAATTGCGCTACTAATTCTACCTTTTTCTGCTGTTCGGCTTTTTCTTCAACCGTTAAGGATTCTACTACTACGCCCCGGCTATTTAGTTCCAGAATTTCCTTTACCCGTTCTACCGGTGCAGGGTACCAGTTATTATCGTTTTTAAAACCAAACCACATGACCCGCTTAAAAATATCGGTTTTTTGCAGCATGGCTTCGCCTTTATGGAGCTGGAGCGGTTTGGTAATGGTAGGTATATCTTTCAGGGCATCGAGGTAAGTTTCTAATTCGTAGTTCAGGCAGCATTTTAAACGGCCGCATTGCCCCGATAACTTACTGGGATTTAGTGAAAGGTTCTGATACCGGGCCGCCGTAGTAGAAACACTTTTAAAATCGCTGAGCCAGGTAGAGCAGCAAAGTTCCCGGCCGCACGAACCAATACCACCCAAACGGCCGGCTTCGTGGCGCAAGCTAATCTGGCGCATTTCAATCCGGATTTTAAACTCATCGGCCAGCTTCCGGATTAAATCCCGAAAATCTACCCGGTCGTCGGCCGAATAGTAAAAAGTAGCTTTGGAGCGGTCGGCCTGGTATTCTACATCTGAAAGCTTCATTTTCAGGTCCAGTTCCTGAATAATGGTGCGGGCACGGTACATGGTGCTGCTTTCGAGATCTTGTACGGCCGTAAATTTTTCGAGATCCTTTTCGTTGGCAATCCGGTAAATAGCCCGTATTTCTTCGTTATTATCTACCTTCTTTTTCAGCATTTGCAGGCGCACCAATTCGCCTTTAAGCGATACATAACCAATATGGTGACCGTTGGGTACATTTACCACTACCGGATCGCCGGTAGTTAAAACCAAACTATTTGCATTCCGGAAAAAATCTTTCCGGCCGCCTTTAAATCGTACTTCAACTATATCAAACTCCTCAAACGATGTGGGTAAATCCATATCGCTGAGCCAATCAAATACATTTAACCGGTTGCAGCCACCCGTGCTGCATCCGCCGTTGCTTTTGCAACCTTTAGGGCTGCATCCGCCACTAGAACATGAATTACATCCCACAATTAATACTCGTTATATATGTTAATTCTTGTTTTCTAACTTAAGATAAGAGACAAATATACTAAAATCTCCTGCATTGGATAATATTCATACTGAAATTACCCCAGCCCTAATACTACTATATTTAACGGACATTCTGCTG